>DAIMFL010000024.1:0-29830 GCA_036724615.1 Alphaproteobacteria bacterium
AGATGTAGAGGAGGGTGTTGTCGGCGCTCAGCGTGATGCCGCGCGGCCGCTGCCCCACGGGAATCGTGTCCGTCACCTCCAGAGCATCCCCGTCGATGATGGTGATCGAGTTGCCGCGCTCGTTCGAGACGTAGATCGTCTCTGCCGCCGCGGCGCCGGCGATCAGCGCCAGGGGCGTCGCCAAGATGATCGCGGCTCTCATACCGGCATTCCTCCCCGATTGTCGTTGGTTCACTGCAGGCGGCAGGCGGATTCAGGCTGGTCGACGCCCAGCGTGTCGAGCTCGCTGCGTTCGTGCAGGAATCCTTCCTGCGGCGAGACGGAGACGAGCGTCCGCGCCTCCGCCAGGAGGATCGGCTGGCGGAGCTGACCGTCCCATTCCCGGAACGTCAGCTTCTGCCCCTTGAATCCGCCGAGGCCGAAATCCGGCGATCGGACATACGCGTCGATCGCGGCCCGATCGGTCCTGGTCGTGCGTGTCGTCGCCTCCGATATGCTGCGGACCGCCGCCCAGGCGGCGTAGTCACGCTCCGTCATCCAGCGCCCGGCGAACTCGGTGAAGCGGTTCTGCATCTGCGTGCCGCCCCATTGCTCCTGGCTGCGGTGCCAGGCCAGGGGAACGAGCCCCTGGGTGCCGACGACTGGACGGGGCAGCCAGGTCCGGTACGGCAGGTACTGTCCGAAGGCGTCGCGCACGTCGGAGACGACGAGGATGTCGTACTCGACGCCCTGGGTGAAGACCGGCATCTGCTTCTGGATTTGGGCGTGTCCCGTGTCGGATCGGCGGGCGCCGGGCGCCGCGTCGTAGACGCGCTCCTCGACGATCTCGGCGTTGTAGCGGGTGGCGGAGCGACGCAGGGCGTCTGCGAACAGCTTGTCCTGTTCGGCGACCCCGACGACCAGGAGCCATTCGTCCCAGCGCTTCCACATCAGGTACTGCGCGAGGCCGTCCGCCAGCATGGCGTAGCTCGGGATCACGTGGAGGATGTTGGCCCGGCAGTCGTCGCCCCGGAGCGCATCCTCCTTGGCCCGGACGTTGAAGATCAAGGCGTCCTTTGCCTCCGGCAGGTCGGCGACGGCCAGGAGCTGCTCCGCCGGAAGATCGGCGACGAAGAGACGATGTCCGGCGGCAGCGAGATCCCGGAATGCGGCGACGACGTCGCCGTCCACGGGTACGACGGCCGACTCCAGGGTGAAATGCTGCTTCATGAAGCGGCCGGTCGTATTGCTGTCCTCGATCCCGAGCTTCGCGCCGAGCAGCCCTTCCTCATCCCTCGGCTGATCGACCAGCGACAGCGGCGGGAGCCTTTCCACCTCCTGCGTGATGTAGGCGATCGGGATCTCGGCGATGTCGGCCTCGCCGTCCTGCGCGCCGGCAGGCCAGGGGGACAGAAGCAGTGTCGACAGAAGCAGCCCGGCCGAGCAGGATCGCAGTCCGTTCATCCGGTATCCTCCTTCGAGACACACGGCCGCGGATGATCGAGCACGCCACATGCCGCCTGACCGGCGACCCTGCACATTAGAGCCAATTCAAACAGGCTGCGCCAGCCTCGTGTAGCCGTCGGAAAAGACAAACCGGCAGCCCTGCTCATGGCTCGCGGATCCCGGCCGTATCGCCGGCCGGAGACTCGGCCAGCATCATCCGGCGCAGCTCTTCCAGGCGGCCGGGATCGGCGCGCTCCGCCCGGGGCGCGTCGATCGGCACGATGCGGCGGACGGTTCCGGGCGACGGAGTCATGACCACGACGCTGTCGGCCAGGCGCACCACCTCCCGCGTGTCGTGAGAGACGAACAGCACGGTCGTCGGGCGGCGCGTCCAGATCTCCAGGAGCAGGTCGCGCAGGCGCTCCGCCGTGGGCTCGTCGAGCGAGACGAAGGGCTCGTCCATCAGCAGCAGGTCCGGCGTGACGGAAAAGGCACGCACCAGGGCGACGCGCCGCGTCATTCCGACGGACAGGCGCTCCGGATAGACATGCCGGACGTCATCGAGCCCGGTGGCGGCGAGAAGCTCGTCGACGATGCCGCTGCGTCGCTGCGCGGGGGAGAGCACCAGCTCGACATTCTCCAGGACCGTGCGCCACGGCAGCAGCCGCGGCGTCTGGAACACGTAGCCGATCACCGGCGGCTGGCCGGCGCGATGCACGGGCAGGGAGACCTCGCCGTCGAAATCCCGGTCGAGCCCGGCGACGATGTTGAGCAGCGTCGTCTTTCCGCATCCGGATGGGCCCAGCAGGCAGACGAACTCGCCCTGCGCGGCGGTCAGGCGAAAGTCCCGGAGCGCGAGCAGCGGCGGCGCCTCGCCCACGGCAGGGAAGCGCTTCTCGCGGATATGGACGCAAAGGTCATTCAGCGCCGCCACCGTGTCGCTCGCAGCTCGAGCGGCCGCAGCAGGAACCACTCGACCATCTGGATGACCACGACGAACGCGATGGTATAGGCCAGGATGTGCGCGACGTCGAAGAACTGGAAGAAGACGTTGATCTGGAATCCCACGCCGTTGCTGCGGCCGATCAGCTCGACGACCAGGACGATCTTCCAGATGAGCGCCAGGCCCGACCGGGCGGCCGCCAGGAGGAAGGGCGCGAGCGCCGGGATCACGACGTGCCGCAGGGTCTTCCACCGGCCGATGCGAAACACCTGCGCCATCTCGAGATGGCCACGGTCGAGAGCGCGCGCGCCCTCGCGAACGGTGACGACGACGGTCGGGATCTTGTTCACCGCGACCGCGGCGATCGCCGCAGCCTCGACCAGTCCGAACCAGACGTAGCAGAGGACGATCGTGACCAGGGCCGGGACGTTGAGAAACAGCACGAGCCAGCTGTCGAAGAATCCGTCGAGCCGCCGCAGCCGGCCCATGGCGAGACCGATCGCCGACCCGATCGCCATGGAGATCACGAAGGCGACGGCGACCCGGGCAAGGGTGATCCCGACGTGATAGGGCAGGCTTCCGTCGGCAATCTCCGCAATGAGGATCCTCGCCACCGTGAGAGGTTCCGGAAGCAGGCGTGGGCCGGCGATCGCGGAGCCGATCTGCCAGAGGAACACCAGCGCGGCGAAAGAGGCGGCGCGCTGCAGCGGCAACGTCCATGGTCGCGCCCCGCTCAGTACGTGACCCCCGGCCAGAACGTGCCGGGCTGCAGCTCGTCGCTCCGCCCGACCAGCTCGGGCCCGCCCAGCTCCGCCATGATCTCGAACAGCCGCGCCGCGTCGGCGCGCTGTGCGTCGCCCCAGCTCTGCGGGATGCCGCGGCGGAACCCGTCGCGCAGCGCCAGGAACGTCGCCTCGTCCGGGGCGCGCATCAGCGGCCGCAGCTTCTCCCATTCCGCATCGGAACGGGCGAGCAGCGCCTTCGCCGCGCGGCTCGCCTCGACGAAGGCGAGAACGTCGTCGCGATTCGCTTCGGCCCAGGACTCGTCGAAGACGTAGCCGAGCATCGGGACGTCGGTCGATACGCCGAGCGCCTTCGCGGCCTCCTCCGCGCCCATCACCCGGCGATAGCCTTTCGCCTCGAGCTGCGCGACGAAGTTCCAGTTGTTGATCACCGCGTCGATCTCGCCGAGCGCGATCTGCTCGTTGAGCAGCGGCGGCGCGCCGAAGACCTTGTCGACCGCCGCATCGAGGTCGAGCCCGTGGCGCTGCGTGGCCAGCGCGCGGAACAGGAGCCAGCTCTTGTCGACCGGACCGCCGGCGATGCCGAGGCGCTTGCCGTCCAGGTCGGCGAGGCCGCGGATCGGCGACGATGCGGGCACGACGAGGGCTCCGATCGAGGTGGAATAGGGGACGAAGCTGTAGCCGGCCCCGTCCGCGCGCTGATGCGTGACCCACAGCCAGTCGGTGACGATGACGTCCACGGCGCCGGCCTGGAGCGCGACCGCGGTCGCGTTGTTGGTGGCGAGCTCCACGACCTCCACCTCCACGCCTGCGGCCTGGTCCAGGCGGTTGCGTTCGATGACGTCGAGCTCCCAGCTGACGGTGCCGAACTTCAGGACGCCGACCCTGATCGTTCCGCCCCATGCCGGATGGGCGAGGACGATGGCGGCGAGGGCCAGGAGAGCTGCGCCGAACCGAGTCCGTGCGCGTGCCAGCGGATGTCCGGCGGGGCGGTCGGGCGCCCCGCTACTCCGTGATCGGGTTGCTTTGCTCATCGAGCAGGGGGACGCCGTACTCCAGAAGGATGTGATTGATCTCCGGCTGGTGCTTGCGGATCAGCTCGTTGATGTCGCGCTTCCACTCCGGCTCGTTCGGTCGCACGCCCATGGTGATGCGGTAATCGTAGCGTATGG
The DNA here is from genome assembly GCA_036724615.1 of Alphaproteobacteria bacterium. GTDB lineage: Bacteria > Pseudomonadota > Alphaproteobacteria > Dongiales > Dongiaceae > DAIMFL01. The sequence goes on from DAIMFL010000024.1 coordinate 4,284, forward strand.
CCGGGGTCTCCGTGCGCAGCGGCACCACGACGAGCGGCTTCGATTCGTGCTTCGCGAAATAGCCGGCGATCGGGCCCCATACGATGCCGACGTCGATCTCGCCTTCCGCCACGTCGTGCACCAGGTCCTGCGCCGGATGTTCGTGGCGCGTATCGACGACCAGCGCGTAGGAGCGCAGGTTGCCGAGGAGGCCCTTCTGGGCCAGCGTCGTCGCGGGCGGCGTGCCGGCAATGATGCCGATCTTGAGCGACCGCAGTTTGGTCTCGTCGATCGACTCGAGCTCCAGGCCGGAGTCGGCGCGATAGACGAGGCTGAACGCCGAACGGTAATAGGGGTTCGTGTTCTGCAGCATCTCGTTGCCGGCGATCGTGCCGATCACGAGATCGCATTGCCGGGCGCGGAGCGTGTTGCGGATGAACCCCATGCTGTCCGGGTACCAGGTGTAGCGCACCGGAACCCCGAGATCCTTCGCCAGCAGCTCAGCGATCTTGTTCTCGAACCCTTCGCCCTTTTCGTTGGAGTAGGGGAGGTTGTTGGGATCCGCGCAGACCCGCAGGGTGGTGCGGTCGACCGCCTCCGCCGTGGCGGCGAGCGCCGCGGAAGACGGCAGCGTCAGCAGCGCCGCAAGGCAGGCGGCCAGCGCCGCCGCGAATCCGCCGCGCCGTCTCCGGCCGGGATCAGGCCCCCATGCAGGCATCCTCTTCCTCTTTCGCCTCCTGCGGCTTGGGATCGTGCTTCGCAGGGCGGCCGCGCGGGATGACGCCGTCGGACCGCGCCTCGAGATAGGTGTAGATGTCCCTGAGGTAGCACATCACGTTTCGATTGAGCCCGAAGGCCGGCATCACGTTCTCGGATGCGGTGGTGACGTTGACGCGCCCGTTCACGACTACGTCGGCGAACTCGTCGTAGCTCATCCGCTTCAGGGAATCGACCAGCGCCGGACCGAAGGAGCTGCCGAGGCCGTCCGGCCCGTGGCACACATGGCAGTCGGCGTGATAGCGCCGGTAGCCGCTGAAGGTGTACCAGTCCACCGTGCCGTCCTCGTCGATCTGGTAGGGGTGCTCCGGATCGAATTCCTCCTGGGCGTCAGCCGCCGGGGCGAAGGCGAGCGCGCCGGCCGCGAGCAGCGCCGTGAGAGAGATCTGTCGGAGTCTCGGCCGCAAGGTCATTCAGCGTTTCCTTGTTGATGCGGCGTCGAGAAGCCGGCATCGGCTCTCCACCGGGGCGGTCGCCATGTTCCGGCCGCGGTGCCGCTGCTCATGATGTGGGAAAGGTCCTCGTCGAAGCCAACCGTCCGAGAAAGAGGCCCGGCACCACAGTGGAAGCTGGATGCCGGGCCCAGACAGGCGAGGCTAGACGCTACGTCAATCTGGCAACGCGAACACGGTGAGGACGCCGCCGAGCTGCGTGTACTGCGACAGGGACTTGTAGGCCCCCACCGCACCGAGCCCGGCCGTGTCCTCGGTCAGTCCCGCCGCCAGCCCGATGCCGGCCCAGCCGCCGACGCCGGATAGAACGGCGATGTACTGCTTTCCGTCGTGCTCATAGGTCGTCACGTTTCCGATGATGCCCGACGGAGTCTTGAACTTCCAAAGCTCCTTTCCGTCGGTGTCCACCGCCTTGATGTAGCCTTCCAGCGTCCCGTAGAAGACCACGTCGCCGGCGGTCGAGAGCGCGCCGCTCCACACCGAGAACGGCTCCGGGATCGACCACAGGATCTTGCCCTGGCTGGCATCCCAGGCGATGAAGTTGCCGAGATTCGTCTCGCCCTCGGGAGGATACATGCTGAGGGTGGCGCCGACATAGGGCTGCCCCGCGGTGTAGCTGACGCGGAACGGCTCGTAGTCCATGCAGACATGATTGGTCGGCACGTAGAACACGCCCGTCTTCGGCGAGAAGCTGGCGGGCTGCTGGTCCTTGGAGCCGAGCGCGGCCGGGCAGATGCCGGTCGTGTTCACGTCCTCGCCCTGGGCGTGGGTCGAGTACTGCTCGACGACCTGCGGACGGCCCGTCTCCATGTCGACTTCGGTGGCCCAGTTCACCTTCGGGTCGAACTTCTCGGCGACGAGCAGCTCGCCCGTCTCGCGGTTCAGCGTATAGCCGAAGCCGTTCCGGTCGAAATGCACCAGGGCCTTGGTCGGCGTGCCGTTCACGTCGATGTCGGCCAGGATCATCTCGTTGACGCCGTCATAGTCCCACTCGTCGTGCGGCGTCATCTGATAGACCCACTTGGCCATGCCGTCGTCCGGATCGCGGGCGAAGATCGTCATGGTCCAGCGGTTGTCGCCGGGCCGCTGCGCCGGATTCCAGGTGCCCGGATTGGCGCTGCCGTAATAGATCAGGTCGAGCTCGGGATCGTAGGAGTACCAGCCCCAGGTCGAGCCGCCGCCGACCTGCCACTGGTCGCCTTCCCAGGTGGAGACGCTGGAGTTCTCCCCGATCGGCTCGCCGAGATGGGTGGTCTTCTGGGGATCGACCAGCAGCTCCGCATCCGGTCCGACCGAATAGGCGCGCCAAGCCATGGAGCCGTCGGCGAGGTTGTAGGCGGTCAGATGGCCGCGCACGCCGAACTCGGCGCCGCTCATGCCGATGAGGACCTTGTCCTTCACCACCATGGGCGCGCTGGTGCCGGTCTCGCCCTTGCCCGGGTCGCCGTTCTTCACCGACCAGACGACCTCGCCGGTCTTGGCGTCGAGCGCCACCACCGTGGTGTCGGCCTGGTTCAGGATGATCTTGCCATCGCCGTAGGCGACGCCGCGATTGACCGTATCGCAGCACATCACCGGGATCACGCTCGGATCCTGCTTCGGCTGATACGACCAGATGACCCGGCCGTCCTGGTTCAGGTCCAGCGCATAGACGTTGTTCGGGAACGGCGTGTGGACGTACATCACGCCGTCGATGATCAGCGGGCCGCCCTCGTGACCGCGCAGCACGCCGGTGGAGAAGGTCCACGCCACCTGGAGATTGGCGACGTTGTCCTTGTTGATCTGGTTGAGCTCGCTGTAGCGATGATTGGAGTAATCGCCCGTGGGCATTACCCAGTTCTTGGGATTTTGCTGCATCTGCAGGAGTTCGTCGTTCGCTTGCGCGACGAGCGGCAGTGCCGCAGCTCCCGCAACGATCAAGACGCCCGTCAGTAACGTCCGCCTCATTGCGCACTCCTCCCTATGATCGACAGGCACCCGGCAGCCCGCCCGGCCCGAGCAGAGCTTCGCCGCCGTGTTTCTTTTGTGATGCTGTCGCTGTGACTGTTCGCTGGACAACACCTCCGTCAGAGGCGGCTGGCCGTGCCAGCTCGTTCATTACGATTGTCCGCAGGGACAGGCTTCGTTGAGGGTCCCGGTCCCCCAGCCGGTTGGCTCCGGCCGAGTGGGTAGCGACACAGACCATTATACGTAGGCCGAAACAACGGGCAAGTATCCTTCTCTAGAATCTTCTCAGAGAAGCGCGCGACATGCCTTCGATGCTGAAAGTTTGCCGTGCGTCGCGATTTGTGCGGTGCAATGTCGGCAGGGTGCGGGCGGGGTGTTCCGCACGAAGGACCGCACTCGCCGCGGTCCTTTCGCATCAGAAGCAGCGGATCTCCGCCTCCGCCTGGGCGCGACGCAGGTCGGCCACCACCTCCTGCGTCCAGACCGGGTCGCGGAACACGGCGGTGCGCTCCCCGACCGCCTGCGACATGCTGAGCACGGTCTCCGCCTGGACATATTTTTCGTACGGGATGATGGAGGCGATCACGTCGATGCTGCAGGAACAGCGCCGCAGCATCTCCCGCGTCTCGCCGTTGGCTGCCATGCAAGCGAACACGTAATCGGCAAGCGCCTCGGTGGGGTAGTCCGAGGCTGCCGTCGCGACCGGCGCCGCGATCAAGCTCGACGAGCAGAGTGCCAGCAGGGCGAGCGCCGTCCGCCTCATCCGCATACCTCCTCGATCTCGTTCCATTCGCGGGCCGAAAGACCGGGCCCGGGAAATGCGGCCGGCCTCGACGCGGCGCGCGCGAGCCATATGTATATACGAAGCTTGCATGCCAGTGCGCAGAAGGGCATCGCGTTGTCAGCCCCTGGTCCTTCTGACATGCTGGCCCACAGCCAGTTCCGCCCGAGGAGCGGTGCAACCCATGCCGATACACCGTCTGCCGGCCGAGCCGCCTCCGGTTCGGGAGCGGTCCCCCGCACAAGGGGACGGCTTCTACCGGATGTATGTCCGGGATCTCGTGCTGCTCTGCAATATCGGCGCCTATCCCGAGGAGCGCCACCGCCGCCAGAGGGTCAGCTTCAACATCGACATGCGGGTCGTGGCGCCGACCGGACCGATCGACGACGACCTGACGAAGGTTCTCTCCTACGACAAGGTGATTTCCAGCATCCGCGAGCTGGTCGATCGCGGCCACATCAACCTGGTCGAGACGCTGGCCGAGCGGGTGGCGGAGAGCTGCCTTGCCGATCCGCGCGTCGCCGACGTGCGGGTGAGGGTCGAGAAGCTCGACATCGAGCCGGCGGCCAGCGGCATCGGGATCGAGATCGAGCGGCGCCGGCAGTCCTATCCCGCCGCGGCCGATCTGCTGCGCCGGGATGGCGAGGACACCGCCGGTTCCTCGAGCCGGCGCGGATCGGACCTCTGAACACCGTGTCGCGCGGCCGCAGGCGGATGCAATGGCCACCCTGGGTGATCAAGCTGGGCGGCAGCCTCGCCGCCTCGCCGCTGCTCACGTCCTGGCTGAACGCGATTGCGGCCGGCGGGGGCCGGGTGGTGCTCGTTCCCGGTGGCGGAAGCTTCGCCGATGCGGTGCGGGCCGCGCAGCGCCGCTGGCGATTCGGCGACGGCGCGGCGCACCGGATGGCGCTGCTGGCGATGGAGCAGTACGGGCTGATGCTTGCCGCGATGGAGCCGCGCCTGCGGCCCGCCTCGAGCCGGCACGGCATCCGCCAGGCGCTGGCGGAGGGCGGCGTGCCCGTTTGGCTCCCGTCCCGCATGCTGATCGGCCGTTCCGACATTCCCGAGAGCTGGGACGTGACCTCGGACAGCCTGGCGGCCTGGCTCGCCGGCGAGCTTCGCGCGGCCGGGCTTCTGCTCGTCAAGTCGGTGCCGATGGCCCCGGGCGAGACGCTGGCCGAGCTGGTTCGGGCCGGCGCGGTGGATCCTCTACTGCCGCGCTATCTGCAGCGCATTTCCGAGTGCCGCTGGATCGAGGCGTCCCGTCATGCGGAGCTCGCGCGTGCGCTCGCCTGCGGCGGGCCGGCGGGTGACGTCGTGCGTCGCGACGCGCCGGGCCCGGCCGATCGTGTCGGCGCCGATTGCGGCGCGACCCTCGCATGATAACATCCGGCCGCCGGCAGTCCGCCGGACTCCAGGACGCGCTCAGCACCCGCTCCGCATGCCTCGACATCTCGTATTCCTGACCGGGCGCCTCGCGCGGCCCCGCGTCGAGCGGGTGCTCCAGGCGATGCAGCCGACCGAGTTCACCTTCGAGGTGCGCGACGTCGGGGTGAAAGTGGCCGCGCTGATGACCGCGGATCTCATACGCCGGCGCGTCCCGGCGCCGCTCGAGGCGGACCGGATCATGCTGCCGGGACGCTGCCGCGCCGATCTCGCGGCGCTCAGCGAGCATTTCGGCGTGCCCGTCCAGCGCGGCCCGGACGACGTGAACGACCTTCCGGAGTATTTCGGGAAGAAGGGCGGCCCCCGCGACCTGTCGCGTCACGACGTCCGCATCTTCGCCGAGATCGTCGAGGCGCCCTCGCTCGACCTCGACGGCATCCGCCGCCGCGCCGAGGCCTATCGCGCGGCGGGTGCCGACGTGATCGATCTCGGCTGTCTGCCCGATACGCCGTTCCCCCAGCTCGAGCAGGCGGTGGCGTCGCTGCGATCGGCGGGTTTCGTGGTCAGCGTCGATTCCGCCGATCGCGAAGAGCTGCTCCGCGGCGGGCGCGCCGGAGCCGATTACCTGCTCAGCCTGACCGAGGAGACGCTCGGGATCGCCGAGGAGGTGGCGTCCATCCCCGTTCTGATCCCGGCGCAGCACGGCGATCTGGCTTCGCTGGAGCGGGCCATGGACACGCTCGACGCAAGCGGCCGGCCTTATCTCGCCGATCCGATCCTCGACCCGATCCATTTCGGCTTCACCGAGTCCCTCGGCCGATATGCGGAGCTGCGCCGCCGCCGGCCCGAAGCCGAGATCCTGATGGGGACCGGCAATCTGACCGAGCTCACCGATGCCGACACCAGCGGCATCAACGCGGTGCTGATGGGCATCGTCTCGGAGCTCAGGATCACGAACGTGCTCGTGGTGCAGGTGAGTCCGCATTGCCGGCGCACGGTGCAGGAAACGGACGCGGCGCGGCGCATCATGTTCGCCGCGCGGGAGGAGAACAGCCTGCCGTCCGGCATCGATCCGGCGCTGCTCTGCCTGCGCGACAAGAAGCCGCTCGTCAATACGCCGGAGGAGGTGGCGGAGCTCGCGGCGCAGGTCAGCGACGACAATTTCCGCATCGAGCTCGCGGCCGACGGCATCCATGTGTACAACCGCCGCGGCCATCACATTGCGGCCGACGCCTTCGACCTGTTTCCGAAGCTCGACGTGGAGACCGACGGCAGCCATGCCTTCTATCTCGGGGTGGAGCTCGCCAAGGCGCAGATCGCCTGGCAGCTCGGCAAGCGCTATGTCCAGGACCGGCCGCTCGGCTGGGGCGTGGCCACGGACCGCCCCGGAGAGGACCTGACCCGCTTCAAGGAGGCGGGCACCACGCTGCAGCGCAAGCAGCAGCGGAAACGGACGGACGCATGATCCGGGAGACGATCGTCACGACCCAGTCGCCCGACGGCAAGGTGCATATCGCGCCGCTCGGCCTGATCGAGGAGGGCGACCGGCTGGTCATCGCGCCGTTCCGCCCGTCGGCGACCCTCGATAATCTCCGGGCGAATCCGCATGCCGTCGCCAACTACACCGACGACGTCACGGTGTTTGCCGGCTGCCTGACGGGCCGGCGCGACTGGCCGACGCGGCCCGCGGCGAAGGTGCCGGGCGCCGTGCTGCGCCGCAGCTTGAGTCACGCGGAGCTCGCCGTCGAGCGGGTCGTCGATGATCCGCAACGACCGCGCTTCGTCTGCCGCGTGCTGCACGAGGAGACCCATGCGCCGTTCCACGGGTTCAATCGCGCGCAGGCGGCGGTCGTCGAGGCCGCCATCCTGGTGAGCCGTCTCCACATGCTCCCGGCCGCGAAGATCGAGCGCGAGATCGAGTATCTTCGTATCGCCGTGGACAAGACGGCCGGGCCGCGCGAGCGCCAGGCATGGGACTGGCTGATGGAGCGCATCGCGGCTCATCGAGCCGGATCGGAGGGGAGCGGACGGTCATGACGGGCGTGCTGGCAAGCGTGCGGTCGGTCGAGGAGGCGGCGCTGGTCCTCGAGGCCGGCGCCGATTTCATCGACCTCAAGGAGCCGTCGGCCGGCGCGCTCGGCGCATTGCCGGCGGAGACCATCCGAGCCGTGGTGGCGCATGTCGCCGGCCGGCGGAGCGTCAGCGCGACGGTGGGCGATCTGCCGATGGAGCCCGGCCGCATCGCCGCCGCCGTGTCCCGCACGGCGGCGCTCGGCGTCGACATCGTCAAGGTGGGGGTCTTCCCCGGCAGCGATCCCGAGGGCTGCCTCGCCGTATTGGCGGATGCGGCCGGGCAGGGCCGCCGGATCGTGCTGGTCATGTTCGCCGATCTGGGGCCGGACTTCGCGCTCGTCGAACGGGCGCGGGATCTCGGCCTTGCGGGCGTCATGCTCGACACGGCGGAGAAGGGCGGCGGCGGCCTGCGCCGTCACCTCGGGCCGGACCGGCTCGCGAGCTTCGTCGATCGCGCGCGGTCTGCGGGTCTCCTGACCGGCCTCGCCGGATCGCTCGCCGTGTCCGACATTCCGGCGCTGCTGCCGCTCCGTCCCGACTATCTCGGCTTCCGGGGGGCGCGCTGCCGCGGCGGCCGGTCGGGGAGCCTCGATCAGGCCCGGGTGCGGGCCGTCTGCGCCGCCGTCCGCGCCGAGGCTGCCCCATCCGCGGCTGCCAGCACGGCCACTGCGGCGGCCGGCGCGCAGCGCGCGGCCCATTCGCGCCTCTCCGGCGCGCCGGCGACCAGGCTGGCGAAATCGACATAAGGCCGGCCGAGCCGCGCTGCCAGTGCCTCGCAGAGGAAACGTCCGACGCCGGCGCCGACCACCGGCGCCGCGTCGGGCACGTTGCGACGCGACAGCACGCGTTCGGCGGCGGCGAAAACGGCCTGAAGCTGGCGCTCGGCCAGATGCGCCGCCAGCTGCCGCCAGGCCGGCAGATCGTCGGGCATGAAATCGCGGCCCAGCATGCGGGCGAGGCGGCGGGCGCTGTCCGCCGCCGTCTTGCCGCGGCCGTCCGCCGTCTCGTGCTGATCGGCATCCTCGGGAAGAGCTCCGGTCAGGCGATGGATGTCCGCCGCGGTGGCGAAATACTCGGCCATCAGCTTCTGCCGGGCGCCCGCGAAGGGCACCGCCTCGGCAATCGCCATGACCGGCGTGCGCGTGACCCCCGTATAGACGAGCTCCTCGGCGACCATGCGCTCGCTGTCGGTGAAGCCGGTCACCGCGACCTGCCCCTCGGCGAACGGGACGACGTCGGTGGTCGTGCTGCCGACGTCGAGAAACAGCCCGGCGGCGCAGCGCCCGGCGACGAAGCGCGCGCTCGCGTGCCAATTGGCGGAGGCGATGTCATGGACGTGACGGCCGGCCTCCCCGGTGGGGACGAATCCTTCCGGCCCGGCATAAAGCCGCAGATCGGCATCGGGAAGGGCGGCGCGGATCGCCTGCGCCAGGGCTTCGACCCCGTCCGCCCGGGAGGCGAAGAGATCGACGAGTTCGCCGGTCATGGTCACGCCGTGACGACGCGTCGGGGCCAGACGGCTCTGCGCCTCCGCGATCGCGCGGGTGAGATGGTCGAGCCCGCGCCACAGCGTGCAGGGCAGCTGGAAGGCAGCCTCGAGGCGGCCGTCGGCGGCGCCCTGCGCCACCTTCAGATGCGCGCCGCCGAGATCCCAGCCGGTGGCGAGCGCCTCACCCTGTTCCGGCATCGACCGACACCTCCACCTCCTGTGCGACGGGAGACGGCTGGACCGCCTCCCATCCGGCCGTCGCCAGCCCGACCAGAAGCTCCGCCGGATTCCGGCCCAGCGCATGGCGGAGCCCCGCATAGGAGGTCGTCACGCGAGGGTTCACCTCGAGCACGACCAGACCCTGGGATGTCTCCACCAGGTCCGCGCCGACCAGCCCCCACAAGCCCGGGAACGCCGCCGCGATGCCGGCGGCGATCGGCTCGCAAAGGGATCGCAGATCCTCGCGTCCCCCGACTACGCTGCCATGATAGCGGAAGCGTTCGCCGTCGAGACGCATATCCTGGCTGTTGCAGCTGAGCACCGCGCCGCGCCCGTCGGCGCAGAGAAGGGACAGGCTGACGGCCGGTCCGGCGAGATAAGGCTGAACAACGAAACGATCGACGTCGCCGCGGCGGTCCGCCCAGCTGCCGAGCGCCGCGGCTCCGCTTAAGAGGAACGTGTCCTCGCTGCCTGCGCCGTCGTCGGGCTTCACGACCAGTCCGCCATGCTCATTCAGCGCGGCGTCCTCCAGCGCGGATCGCAGAGGCCAGGTCGGTACCGCGGCGATGCCGAATCCGGTGAGGCTTCGGCAGGTCAGGAGCTTGCTGGCCGCGCGCCGCACCGCGTCAGGCCGGCTGCCCAGCAGCACGCGTTCCTGCTGCAGGACCAGGGCAGTCAGACGCTCGAGCGCGCCGCCCGTCTCCGGCGCGACGGGAAGCACCGCGTCGGCCTCCGCGATGCAGCGGCGCCATGCGGTCCAGGGGTCGTCTCCAGCCGCGATCCAGCGATGCTCGACGGCGCCGTCCAGCGGCGGCAGGCGCCAATCCCGAGCCGCGCTGACGGATAGCAGCGGCAGGTCCGTCAGGTCCTTGACAAGAGCCCGCAGCATCATGTCGCCTTCCCGGCGCAACGCGTCCGGCAGCTCGCAACCGGCGAGACCGCCGCCAGTCACGAATTCGCATACCAACAGACGCAAGGCGTCGCTCCCGTGAAGGTCATTCCCGTCATCGATCTGAAATCCGGCGCGGTCGTCCACGCGCGGCGCGGCGAGCGCGCGCTCTACCGGCCGATCGTCTCCGACCTATGCCGCGGCAGCCGGCCGCTCGACGTGGTGCGCGCACTGCTCGCCGTCCATCCGTTCGACACGCTCTACATCGCCGATCTCGACGCGATCCAGGGCGGCGGCGGCCACGACCGGGAGATTGCCGCGCTCGCGCGATGCTTCCCCGGGCTCGAGCTCTGGGTCGACAGCGGCGTGGCCGACGAGGCGTCCTGCCGCGCCCGCCTGAAGCAGCATCCCGGCGTGACGGTGATCGGCAGCGAGGCCATTCGCGACGTACAGCTGTGGGCCGGGCTGCGCCGCCTCTCCGCGGAGCGTCTCGTCCTGTCGCTCGACTTCAAGGGCGAGCAATTCCTCGGGCCGCCGGATCTGTTGAGCATGCCCGAGACCTGGCCGGAGCGCGTGATCGTCATGACGCTGAGCCGGGTGGGCAGCGACGCCGGGCCGGACCTCGCGCGGCTCGCCGGGATCGCCCGGCTGGCCGGCGCCAGAAAGATCTTCGCCGCCGGCGGGGTGCGCGGCGGCGAAGACCTCTGCGATCTGTCCCGACGAGGCGTTTGCGGCGTCCTCGTCGCCAGCGCCCTTCACGACCGGCGCGTCGGCCCCGCCGAGATTGCTGCGGTCGCGAACGGCACGGCGACCGTATAGCGGTCCGCCTCAGGCCCCGAACGGATGCTTGACCGTGTCCTTCTTGGCGACGACGTCCTTCGCCGTCGGCGTGCCGGCAATGGCGCGCTGGATGGATTCCTTCGTGGCCTGGTAGTTGAAGTCCTGGATCTTCTTGTCGTCGCTGGCTTCCCAATGGATGAAGACGCCGACGCAGATGAAGATGTCGTCGGCCTCGTCGGCAGGAATGGTCCCGTCGGCGACGCAATCGGCCACGGCCCGGGCGACCGCCGTCTGGGCCGGCCCGAACATCTGCACGGCCTGCTTCGCAGACTTGATGGTCACCTTGTTATACAGGATCGTGTTCGGCTTGCAGGGCAGGTTCGGCGCGATCACCGCGAGCAGCGTGGTGAACCCGTCCTTGTTGTTGGTGAGCGCGTTGCAGAAGGCTGTTTCGGCCGCGCTGCCGCGGGGGCCCAGGATCAGGTCGATATGGGCGACTTCATTGCCGTCGCCGACGAGCGATTCGCCCACCATCACCTTGTTGATCTTTGCCATCAGTCATTCCCTCCCTATGCCTGTCGAAACTGAAATGACACAGGCGGACGGCCCGGGCTCGGACCTGCGGCCGGCTGCGTCACGTGTCTCACGGCGCACGGAGCTATCCTTGTTTGCAGCATCCGATCGCGACGGCGAGCGGACCGGTTGACCAGACAGCACCCCCCTGAGGATCAGAGGATACGCGGCGGGAATGGTAGTCTTAATCTCCCGGCGACAGCAAGGACCGTTTACCCATCGCCGGGGACGATCGCGGCGGGATCACGCCGTCCGAGCTGTCCGCCGCGTGCGAGTTCGAGACGGAGCGCGAACAGGCTCGCGACGGTGAGATCCGCGCTGGTGCCCGGGTTCAATCCCTGTGACTTCAGCCGGGCATCGAAGTCGAGCAGAGCCGCGGTCATCCGGCTCGGATCCGAGGCCGACAGCAGCTCGGAATCCAGCGGCATCGCGGCGCGCCGGGTCTCGTCGGCGCGCGCATCGCCGAACTTCCGGCGGATATGGCTGTCGGGGAAGGTGGCGAGGAACCCGAGATAGGCGCTCGTCGTCGCCCAGAATATGTCGCACCAGCGGGTGAGTCCGAGCCCGAGCCGCGACAGGCCGAGGGTGAACACGTCCGCGAACCCGCTCGCATACTGCTCGGCGATGCGGTCGCGTTCCCGGGCCGCGACCATCGCTTTCAGGAGCGTGACCGTCGCCGGGCCGCGGACGTCGTGTTCCGCCGCGTTTCCGAGTCCGGCGGGCGCCGCCAGGCGGATCGCCCCGAAAGCGAGCTCCGCGTCCTGGACGTCCAGGCGATCGAGGACGAAGCGGAGGCTGTCCCTGAGGTTCCTTTCGCGGCTCTCCGTCGCGGCGGCCGCGAGCGGCGCGCAGAGCAGCACGATGCCGAGATTGGTGTTGCTGCCGACCGCGCCGTTCGTGCTGCGGATCGCCTCCTGGATCCGCGTGCCGACGGACGGGCCGCAGGCGGCGATGGCCGGCGCGCTGGCCGCCGCGCTCGCCTCGAAATCGGCGACCGTCATCCGGTGCCCGTCGGCGTGGATATGGACGTTGCCGGGCTTCAGCGATTGCAGCTCGATCCTGCAGGCGTCCAGATAGGCCTGCGCGATCCATCCCGTGGGCATGCTCATTGTCCCGCGGCGGAACGCAGCGGGCGATCCTCCACGCGCGCCGGCAGGCGCGACAGAAGGTCCTCCGCGAGGGCCGCAGCGATATCCGTCGCCGTCACCTGCTGCAGGGCCTTCCAGGCCGGCATCGAGTTCACCTCGAGGACCTGGAGCCGGTCGGGCCCGTCCGCGATGATGTCGACGCCCGCATATCCCGCGCCCACCGCGCCGGCCGCGGCGACGGCGAGCTCCGCCAGCCGGCCCGTGGCAGGGACGCCTTCGCAGCGCGCGCCTCTGGCCGCATTGGTCCGCCACTCGGTGCCGTGGCGGATCATCGCGGCGACCGCACGATTTCCCGCCACGAAGACGCGCCAGTCGCGCCAGCCTTCCGCCAGCCTGCCGACGAAGCGCTGAAGGTAGAAGACGCCGGCCACCGCGTCTTCCGACGGCAGGTCGGCAACTTCGCTCACCAGCCGCAAGCCGCGGCCCTGCGAGCCGAACAGGGGTTTCAGCACGAGCGGCCGCCCGGGCCGCGCCTCGCGCTCGACGATGGGGCGCGCCTGGTCCGTCGACTCGACAGCCCAGCATTGCGGGGTCGGTATTCCATGACGGTGCAGCAGGAAGCTGGTCATCGACTTGTCGACGCAGCGTTCGGCGACGCGCGCGTCGTTGTAGACCGTCAGGCCCAGCTCGCGCAGCGCATGGAGCACGCCGAGCCGCATCGTCACCTGCTCGAAGCTGCCGGCGGAGATCTGGCGCAGGAACGCGCCGGCGGGGAGGGTGTCCTCGAAGCCCGGCAGAACGAGCCCGTGAGGGGCGCCGGTGTCGAAGCCGCAGCGCTGCAGCGGAACGCAGACGGCCTCGGCACCGCGTGCCGCGAAGCCCTTGATCAGCCGGCGGCTGTGCCAATCCGGCTGATCGACGAAGAGCGCGATCCTAGTCGGAGACACGGCCGAACGACCGGTCGAGGAGGGCCGCGCTCAGCTTGCCCCCGGTGAAGCTCCTGCCGCTATCGAGCGCGGTCACGGTGACCAAGGCGGGGCTGAAGAGGAGCCGGTCCATGGCATAGAAGTCGCCCTCGTAGGACGCGAAGATCTCCGCGAAGGGGCGCCCGTAATCGCGCGATCCGGCGCTCGGCAGATCCTGCGCCAGCTTCGCCGCCTCCTCGTCGGAGCCGCGCACGTAGAGCTGCACGAACCCGCCATAGATGATCGCGTCGTTGGTGCGCCCCATGGCCTGGACGAAGTCCGGCGCCGGCGGCGGCAGCGGCGCCGCGCCCATGCCGTCGACGACGCGGTCCAGCGGGAAGCCGAGCTCGTGCAGCTTGTGGAGCGCCACCTCCAGCACGCGCGCGACGATCTGCACCGTGCCGGCCAGGCTGCGCGTCGGCGTGAGGATCAGGGTCAGGCGTTCCGGCGCGACGCCGCAGGCGCGGACGACCGCCTCGATCAGCGCCGGCGGCGGCCGCTTGTCGACCTCGAGCACCAGGCAGGTCCGGTCGGCGGCATCACGATAGCCGAGCTCGTCGAACAGCTTCTCCTTGCGGGCGAGCGCCCGGCCCGGACCGGAGCCGAGCGCGTAATATGCGCTCTTGCCCTCGCCGACGGAGAGCTGCCAGCCCGCCAGCTGGCTGCCGAGGCAGGCGAGCACCGGATCGCTCGTGTGCACATGCAGCATCCAGGGCCAATGCTCGAAAGGGCCGCCCGGCGCCAGCTGCACCTGGCCCAGCCCGGCGAGGCAGATCTCCGCCACCTTGAGGCCCGCCTCGATTCCGCCGGCGCAGCCGATGCCCGCGTCGACCAGCACGGCGCCCTCGGGCGTCGTCTCGGCCGAGATGCGCAGCCTCGCGGCGTCGTCGAGCAGCGCCCGGACGAGAGGGGCGGCCCGGCCGTTCAGGCTGACTCGCGGCACGGGGGCGGAAGGCTGGGCGGTCATCGAAACTCCTCGAGCGCGTTCAGAGACCGATGGCGAGATCCGCGGCCGAGCGGCTATGCGTGTCCACCGCCGTCAGCCGGTCGAGGACGGCCGTCGCCCGCCGATCGACCAGGGCGCGCACGGAAGCTGCGGCGGGCGCGGCGGCGAGAACGGTGCAGACCGGCGCTCCGGCCTCCATGACCGCTCCCGGCGCCGGGCGATCCACGACCCAGTCCGGCCATTCCAGCTCGACGGGCACGGCACAGGGCCGTTCCGCATACACCACCGCCATTGCCGTGGCATGTGGCATCGGCGGACAGCTCTCCGGCAGCTCGCCCTCACAGGCGCGAAGATGGAGCGCGAAGAGCGACCGCTCTCCCGCCTGGTCGAAGATGTCGAGATTGGCGCCGGGGCGCGGATTGATCTCGATGATGGAAAACGCCCGCCCGTCGACGAGCATGTCGAGGCTGTTGAGGCCGACGAGCCCGAGCTGGGCCACCAGCGCGTCGAGCAGGCCGGGAATCTGCGCCGCGATCGCGGGATCGATCGCGGCCGGCTGTAGCGAGCCGCCGAACAGGAAGGTCCTGCCGTCGCCGCCCCGCCAGGGCCATTGCTCGCCGAAGCCGATCACCCAGGCGCGGCGGCCGTCCGCGAGGAAGGACACGCCGACCGGCCGGCCTGGCACCCGCTGCTGATAGTAGTGGTCCGGGCCGGCAGGAGAGGCGTCCGAAGCCGGCGCGACATGGCTGCCGCCCGATGCCCCGATCCGCTTCACCAGCCAGCCGGAAGGCTCCGCCGGCGGCGCGAAGCGCAGGGCCGGGTGCGGCAGGCCGAGCCGCTCGAGAAGCGCGAAGAACTCCCGGGGGTCCTTGGTGCGGCGCACCGTCTCCGGCGTGTTTCCGTAGAGCGCCCGGCCGCGGCAGAGCCCGGCCAGGACCTCCGGCCGGCCCTCCAGCCCCGATCCATAGACGACGCCGAAGCGTGGCGGATCGCCGGCCGGGGCGATCTCCTCGGCCGCGGCGAGGAGCGCCGCCTCGTCGAACCCCTGCGCCAGGCTGCCGGGCACCACGCGGCTCGCCGCCGCATGGCTGCGCATGTCGCTGTCGCCGAACAGATCGAGGACATGGGCGCGCCGTCCCGCGCGGTGCGCGGCCAGCGCCAGCGCCCGTCCCGAGAGCGCCGCGAGGAGATATCCGAGGGGCTCAGGCACTGAGCTCTCGCGCCAGGCGGAACGCATCGCGGAAGTCGAGATAGAGCGGCTTCTCCGCCTTGGTCATCTCGCGGAACAGCCCGGCCTCGACCTGGTATTTCACATTGCCGATGGCGAGAGCGCCGATCCCGCGCCCGGTGCTGCCGTCGTCCTTGACGTCCACGCCTTCGAGTCCCGCCGGCGGCACGGCGTTGACGTCGGCTGCGATTTTGAGATCGCCCGCCTGGTCGAGCTGCGCCTTGCTCAGGATCTGCACGCCGGCCTTGCCCGCCGCCAGGATGATCTCGGCCTTCCTGGCGAGCTCGGCCTTGAGCGGTTCCGTGCTGCCGTCCGCATAGCCGAGCTCGACGTCGAAGCGCTTGCGCGCGCTCTCGGCGAGAGTCTTCACCCTTTGCGGACCGTCATAGCCGACCAGGGTCACCTGCGCGCCTTCCAGCGCGCTGATCACGCCGGACGAGAAGCCGACCACGCCGGTTCCGCCGAACACCACGACCCGGCGACCGGACAGCGGCTGGCCGGTTTTCTTCCTGAGCGCCTTCTCGACGCAGGCGACCATGGCGGCCGCGGTGGTGAAGGAGCCGGCCGGATCGGCGAAGACCGAGACCGCGAAGGGCGGCACCATCGCCTTGCGCGCGGCCTCCAGCATGTCGAGGGCGAGAATGGCGTCGCGGCCGCCGATGAAGACGCCGGTCCGCCGCGCCGTCTTCGGGCTCCGGGAGAAGATCGCGTCCTGAACCAGGCCGTTCACTTCCTTGAGCTCGACGCCGGTATAGGGGACCACTGCGGTGAATCCCGCGTCGAGCGCCATGTTCACGTCGAACGGGCTCACGTGACGCAAGGGGCTCAGCATGTGCAGGATGAAGGGCGCGTCCATGTCGTGTTCCTGGGTTGCTTGCGGCGCCGCTGACCGAGTCTTGTCCGGCCGCGACGACGAAGACAAGGGGTTTGGCCGAAGCTAGAGGTCGCCGGACAGAACGCTGATCTCGCCGCCGCCGTTGCGCCCGGCGCTGACCGCGAAGGACAGGCCGGTGCCGGTTGGCCAGCGCCGGACGGCCTCCGCGCACAGCCTCTGCGCCTCGGCCTCCGACCCGACGATGGCGAAGCCGGTCGGGCCCCAGGAACTTTGGCCTATGCCGCGGATTCCCTGGGCCTCCAGCCATGCCAGCACCGCGGCGACCCCGGCGCTCATGAACCGGGCGCCCTGAGCCGGCGCGAAATAGTCGCCGACGACGCGCTGCAGCTCGGCCACCGCCTCGCCGAACGGGTCGAGCTCCTGCTCCGCCAAAGCGGGGAGCGCCTGCATGAGGACGAGACGGCACAGATGCGCCGCCGTTTCCGCCGGGAAAGTCGGAAGCCGCTGGAAGGCCTCGATCTCCGCCGGCCCGTGCAGGCCGCGCCGGCTCTCGTCGAAAATGAGGAGAATGCGCCAAGTCTCCGGAAACGGAAGCCGGCTCAGGACCGGGGGCGGCCGATCGGCAGATCCGCGGCCGCCGTCGAGCACGACGCCGCCCTGCTCGAAGGTCGCGATGCCGATGCTCGACCGCGCGCCGCGCTCGAGCAGCTGCGCGATCCTGCGCACGTCCACGGCGATGCCGTTCAGCCGGCAATAGGCGATCCCCGTGGCGAGCGAGAGCTGCGTGCCCGAGCCGAGGCCGACATGCTCGGGGATCGCCGTTTCGACGGCAAGATGCAGCCGGTCGTCGCCGCCGAAATGCTCCGCCACCGTCGCGAGATATCTGCGCGCCCGCGCCGCGCTCGGGCCGGAGACCTCGAGCCGTTCGCCGCGCCGCATGGAGAGCCGGGTGCGCGGTGTGTCGAGCGCGATGCCGAGGCTGCCGAAGCGGCGGCCGAGCCCGCCGTTGAGATCGACGAAGCCGACATGCAACCGGGCGGGTACGGTGACGGTCACGCGCGCGGCGGCGGGCAGCTCTCCGTCGACCGGGGCCGGCACGTTGCCTGTGTGCGCCCCAGACACTATCATGCCGTCGTGCATGCGGCGTTGTCCGGGCGAAGTCAAGCCCATTGTCGGCGGCTGAAGAGGGTGAGATGACCGACAAGGAACGCGTCTACACCGACGCAGAGGTGACAGCCCGCCTCGAACAGGAGCTTCCCCACTGGTATCTCGAGAAGGGCTGGATTCGTCGCAAGTACCGCACCGGCAGCTGGAAAGGCACGCTGATGGTGATCAACACCATCGGGCATCTTGCCGAGGCCGCGTGGCACCACCCGGATATCACAGCCTCCTATGCCTGGGTTGAGGTACGCCTGATGAATCATGCGGCCAAGGGCATCACCGACAAGGATTTCGAGCTCGCGCGGAAGATCGAGGACGTGATCCAGTGGCAGCCGGGCAAGGCGGGCGGCGCCCTCGAAGGCACGCCGCAGCAGGACCAGCGCTTCGCTTACATCAAGTACGACAACTGACGGTTGGACATGGCTGATGCGGCCGAAGGGCGGCTACGTCGCGACGTGGCCTGTCCGTTCTGCGGACTGGTCTGCGACGACCTGACGGTCGAGAACGCCGACGGCCGGCTCAGCGTCGTCGAGGCGGGATGCTGGCTGAGCCGCCAGGGCTACGACGCGTCGGAGATCGCCCGGTCCGCCATGGTCGACGGCCGGCGCGTCGCGCGGCAGGAGGCCGTCGCGCGCGCCGTCGAGATCCTGCAGGGCGCACAGGCGCCCGCCTTCGTCGTCGCGGCCGACGTCGCGGGCGCACGCGCGGCGCTTCGTCTGGCCGACCGGCTCGGGGGAATCGTCGACCATCCCGACTCCGCGGCGCTCTTCCGCAATCAGCGCGTCCTCCAGGAAGCGGGCGCCCTCGGCACCACGCTGAGCGAAGTGCGCAACCGGGCGGACCTGGTTCTCATCGTCGGTCCGGACCCGTCTTCGCGCCTCCCGCGCTTCTTCGAGCGCTGCATCGACAACGAAGAGACGCTGTTCGGCAGCACCCCGCCGGAGCGCCGGCTCTTTCGCCTGGGCCCCGCAGCGGCGGAGCCGGGCGCACGGCGAGACGTCGCCGAGCTCGTCTGCGCCATGGACAGGCTCCCGGCCGCCATCGCCGCGCTGTCCGAGACCGCGCGTGGGGGCAGGGCCGTGTCGGCCGAGGCCACCGGCGTCGCGCAGGATCGCCTCGCAGATCTCGCCCACCGGCTGAAAAGCGCGCGGTATGCGGTGATCGTCTGGATGCCGGCGGCGTTCGACATGCCCGGCGCCGAGGCGGTCGCGCAGGTTCTGCTCGAGCTCGCGCGCGAAGTGACGCGGGTCACGCGTTGCTCGGTTCTGCCGCTCGGCGGCGGCGGAAACCTGTTCGGCATCAACCAGGTCTGCACCTGGCAGAGCGGCTATCCGGTGCGCACCGGCTTCGCGCAGGGCGTTCCCGAGCACGACCCCTACCGCTTTTCCGCACGCCGCATGATCGAGGCGGGCGAGGCCGACGCGGTCGTCTGGATCTCGGCGATCGGCGTTGCGCCGCCGCCGGCCCGGCCCGATATGCCGCTCGTGCTCCTCGCCCCGCAGCCGGTGGAGCATGCCTCGGTCTACATCCCCGTCGGCATGCCGGGGCTCGACCATGCGGGCCAGGTGTTCCGGACCGACAACGTCGTCGCGCTGCGCCTGCCGGCCTTGCGCGATCCCGCGGCGCCCGCCGCAGCCACGGTCCTTTCCGAGATCGAGGCCGAGCTCGGGCGGGGGACGGGAAAGTGACTCTGATCCGGCTTGCCGGAGGCCTGGTCGTCGACCCGGCGAACGGGCGCGACCGCGTTCCCGCCGACATCTGGATCGAGGACGGCCGCGTCGTCGACGATCCCGGGCCGGGCCGGCGCGCCGACCAGGTGATCGACATCGCCGGCAGGATCGTCATGGCCGGCGGCATCGACATTCACAGCCACATCGCCGGCGGCAAGGTGAGCCTGGCCAAGCTCCTGATGACGCAGGACCACCGCGACCATGCGGATGCGCGCAGCAAGCTGCTGCGCAGCGGCGGCGGCCTGTGCACGCCGACCAGCTTCGCGACCGGCTATCGCTACGCCCAGATGGGCTACACCGCGGCGTTCGAGCCGGCGATGCTGCCGGCCAACGCCCGCCATGCCCATGCCGAGCTAGCGGACGTGCCGATGATCGACAAGGGCTGCTATGCCCTGCTCGGCAACGACGACGTTCTGCTCGGCATGGTCTCGTCCGGCGCCTCGCGCGGGGCAGTCGCCGACTATGTCGCCTGGATGCTGCGGGCAACCCAGTCGGTCGCGGTCAAGATGGTCAATCCCGGCGGGATCAGCGCCTTCAAGTTCAACGAGCGCGCGATCGCGTTCGACAGCCCCGGCCCGCATTACGGCGTCTCCCCGCGGCAGATCGTGAAGACGCTCGCCCAGGCGGTCGCCGATCTGGGCCTCGCCCATCCGCTGCACCTCCACTGCAACGATCTCGGCGTCCCCGGCAATCTGGAAACGACGCTGCGCACGATCGACGCCTCCGAAGGGCTGCGCCTGCACCTCACCCATGCGCAGTTCCACGCCTACGGGACGGAGGGCAAGCGCGGCTTCTCCTCCGGCGCCGCGCGGATCGCCGATGCGGTCAACCGCAACGACAACATCAGCATCGATATCGGGCAGGTGATGTTCGGGCAGACGGTCACCGCGTCCGGCGACACGATGATGCAGTACCGCCAGCACGGCCACGCCCATCCGAACAAGTGGCTGTGCATGGATATCGAATGCGATGCCGGCTGCGGCCTGGTGCCGTTCCGCTATCGCGACCGGAGCTTCGTCAACGCGCTGCAATGGGCGATCGGCCTCGAGCTGTTCCTGCTGGTGGAGGACCCCTGGCGGGTCTTCCTGACGACCGACCATCCGAACGGCGCGCCGTTCACCACCTATCCGCATCTGATCCGCCTGCTGATGGACCGCAGCTACCGCGAGGACGTGCTGCGGACGATTCATCCGGCTGCCGCGAAGCTGAGCGCGTTGGAAGGCCTTGAACGCGAATACAGCCTCTACGAGATCGCGATCCTCACCCGTGCGGGCCCCGCCCGCATCCTGGGCCTTGCCGACCGCGGGCACCTGGCGCCGGGCGCGGCGGCCGACGTCACCGTCTACACCGAGCGCGACGACAAGCAGGCGATGTTCGAGCGGGCGGATTACGTGTTCAAGGACGGCCGGCTCGTCGTCCGGGACGGCGAGGTGGTCGCCGCCGTGGACGGCGGCACCCATGTCGCCCGTGCCGAGTACGATTCGGGCGTGGAGCCGGCCCTGCGCCGCCATTACGAGCGGTATATGACGGTCCGCCTCGACAATCTCCGGATCGCCGACGACGAGATCGAGGAGAGCGGGGGACGGCTGCTGCCTTATGCCTGCCGGAGGGCCGGCGGGTGAATCTCGGCGGCGTCCTCATCGAGGATACTTTTGCCGAGGCGTTCGGCATGCGGGCGACGCGGCTCATCATCACCGCGGACAGCGAGCGCTGGGCGCGGATCGCCGCGGAAAGCCTCACCGGCTTCGCCACCTCGGTCATCGCCTGCGGCTGCGAGGCGGGGATCGAGCGCGCGCTGGCGCCGGAGGAGACGCCGGACGGCCGGCCCGGCGTCGCCGTGCTGATGTTCGGCGTGTCGGCCAAGGAGCTGCAGAAGCAGCTGCAGATCCGCGTCGGTCAATGCGTGCTGACGGCCGCGGGCACCGCCTGCTTCGCCGGGATCGACGGCGAGGAGATGCTGAAGCTCGGCGGCGCGCTCCGCTATTTCGGCGACGGGTACCAGGTCGCCAAGCGGTTCGGCACGCGCCGCTACTGGCGCGTGCCGGTGATGGACGGCGAATTCGTCTGCGAGGACACGGTCGGCGCGGTCAGGGCCGTCGGCGGCGGCAATTTCCTCATCCTGGCGGCATCGAGGGCGGCGGCGCTCGCCGCGGCCGAGGCGGCGGTCGAAGCGATGCGCCGCCTGCCCAACGTGATCCTGCCGTTCCCCGGCGGCATCGTCCGGTCCGGCTCCAAGGTCGGGTCGAAATACAAGGCGCTGCCGGCCTCGACGAACGACGCCTATTGCCCGACGCTGCGTGGCGCCACCCATTCGGCGCTGCGGCCCGATGTGGAATCCGTGCTCGAGATCGTGATCGACGGCTTGAGCGCCGGCGACGTGGCGGCGGCCATGCGCGCCGGCATCGCCGCCGCCTGCGCCCCCGACATGGCGCCGGGGGTGATCGCGATCACCGCCGGCAATTACGGCGGCAAGCTCGGCAAGTTCCAGTTTCACCTCCGCGAGATCATGCGGTGAGCGCTCTCGTTCTCACCCTGCGCACCGCGCCGCGCCAGCGGCTCGACCTGTCGCCCCTCACGCCCGACCGGCTGCGCGGAATCGAGTCTCGCGATATCGGCTCCGTCGAGCTCGCGTGCGGAAACAGGCGGCTGCGCGTCGGCGATCTGTTCGATGTGCGGCCGGGCGATGCCGCGGAGATCGTGATCCGGAACGGGGGCGCGGCGCTCGATTTCGTGGGCCGCGGCATGAGCGAGGGGAGCATCACCGTCGACGGCGATGCCGGCGCCTATCTCGGCCAGGGCATGCGTGGCGGTCGCCTGCACGTGACGGGCCGCGCCGGGCCCTGGGCGGGAGCCGTGCTCGCCGGCGGCCTCGTCCGCATCGACGGCGATGCCGGCGATTTCGTCGGCGGCGCGCTGCCCGGCGACATGCGCGGCATGAGCGGCGGCATCATGACGATCGGAGGAAACGCCGGCGAGCGCGCCGGCGACCGCATGCGCCGCGGCATCATCCATGTCGAAGGCGATGCCGGATCGTTCCTGGGCTCCCGCATGATCGCCGGGACGATCATCGTCTCCGGCCGGGTCGGCGCCTATCCGGGCTACGCCATGAAGCGCGGCACGCTGCTCCTGCGCGCTCTCCCGGAGGAGATCGCGCCCACCTTCGCCGATTGCGGCGTGCACGATCTCGGCTTCCTGCGCCTGCTCGGCCGCTCCATGGCGGGGCTCGGCCTCCCGGCGGAGCAGATCGGGCCGATCGGCACGCGCGTGCGCCGCCTGCTGGGCGACGGCGCCGTCGGCGGCAAGGGCGAGCTGCTGATCCGGGACGGCTGAGCCGCCTCGGATCCTCCTTTCGTGATATACTCCCGGCGTCGTGATTGCTTTGGCGTTGCCTCGTATGGGGGTGAGCCAGCCGACCCACCCCGAAACGGGACAGACGTCTCGGAGGGGAGGGGTCATGCCGCAGCTCGTCGCGCTTTCCTCGAGCATCGCCGTGCTGGGCGCCATCTGGGCGTATCTCGCGCTCGGGCCGCTCGCCGGCTTCGTGCTGGTCTGGGCGGGCTTCATCGCCTGGGGCTGCTTCTTCCACAGCGGCGCCGACGGGAAGGGGCTCGTCAAGACCATCGTCGGCACCGCCTATGGCGCGTTCGTCGCCTGGATCGCGCTCCTCATCGTCTTCCGGCTCGGGATCGCCAACATGGGCGTGCCGGCGATCGCAGTGGTCGTCGGCGCCACCGTGTTCTTCCTGGTGATCGTCGCCGGGATCGAGCCGCTATCCGCCGTCCCGGCCAATGTCTACGGCTATGCCGCGACGGTCGGCTACGCGCTGCACCAGGTATCGATTCCTGCGGCGACGGCGGAGGTGAGGGGGACCGGGCCGCTCGAGAACCTGACCTCCGCGAGCTTCGCCAATCCGCTGCTGCTGCTGATCGTCTCCTTCGTCATCGGAGCGGTCGCCGGCTATCTATCGGCGCAGCTCGCCGCCCTGCTGACCAGGAAAGCGGCGGCGGTTTGACCTCCGCTTGGCGGCGCGGGCGTCATGACCCAGGATGACAGGATGCGTGTCGATCCTGCCATCCTGCGCGGGGAGGGCCCCGCCCGGTCATGACCGAGGCCGATCTGGAACGCCTCGCCGCACAGGAGGGGGCGCGGCTCTATCTACGTCCGCTCGGGCTGGCGACCGGCGAAGCGGCGGCGGAGCTGGTCGAAGAGGGCCGCGCCCTCCGCATCGCCGGAGGACCCGTCGCGGCATTGTCCTGCGAGGTGATCGTCCGCGCCGGTGACCGGACTGCGCGCAACGTGTCGAGCTGCGACGCGCTGCGCCGCTGGGCGGACAGCAGCGCGGCGGCACGGCTCAGGGTCCTGCTGCGGCGGCTGGAGAGCCCCCGAGAAGGAATAACCGGCGGTCCGCGCCTCATGGGGGTCGTCAACGTGACGCCGGACAGCTTCTCCGACGGCGGCGCGCATCTCGACCCGGTGGCGGCGCTGACGCAGTGTCGCGCGCTCGCCGCGGCCGGCGCCGATATTCTCGATATCGGGGGAGAATCGACCCGGCCTGGCGCCGCGCCGGTCGCTCCGGCCGAGGAATGGGCGCGCGTGCGTCCGGTCCTGGAGGGCTTGCGTGAGCTGCGCGGCGAGATGCCCCGCGTCCTCATCTCGATCGACACCCGGCACGCGGAGGTCATGCACCGGGCCGTGGAGACCGGGGTCGACATCATCAACGACGTGTCCGCCCTGACCGGCGATCCGGACAGCATGGCGGCCGCCGCGTCCTCTGACGCCCGCATCGTGCTGATGCACATGCAGGGCACGCCCGAGACGATGAACGTGGCGCCGCGATACGACGACGTCGCGCTCGACGTGTTCGACTATCTGGACGCTCGCATCGAGGCCTGTGTCGCCGCCGGACTCGATCGCCGCCGCCTGATCGTCGATCCCGGGATCGGCTTCGGCAAACGGGGGCGGGAGAACCGCGAGATCCTGCGCGCGCTCACCCTGTTTCACGGGCTCGGCTGCCCGATCCTGCTCGGCCTGTCGCGGAAGGGGCTCGGTATCGGCGGTCCGGCCCTGACCCCCGAGCAACGGGAGCCGACCTCTCACGGCGCGGCGATGCACGCCCTCTCCATGGGCGTGCAGGTGCTGCGCGTCCATGATGTGGCCGGCGCGCGCCAGGTGGTCGAACTCTGGCGACGGCTGGCCGAGCCGGGCTAGCATCGAGGGTCTCGGCCGGGGGAGTCCGATGCCGCGCAGCCTTCTGCAATGGCCGATCCGCATTTGGCTCAGGGAGACCAGCGGGCCGTTGATCGATCGCGGCTTCGGCCTCGTCTACGATGTCGAGCGCGACATCACCTGGCTGCAGGACGCGAACTATGCCCGGACGACCGGCCGATCGCCGGACGGGCAGATGACCTGGCCGCGCGCCATGGCCTGGGCGGCATCGCTGAACTACTACGGCATCACCGGCTGGCGGCTGCCGAGCGCGCTCAACCGGGACGGCTCCGGACCCTGCATCGGAACGGATTGCAGGGACAGCGAGTTCGCCCATCTGGTGCACGGACCCTGGACGACCCATCCGGGGCAGGTGGCGTTCCGCAACTTCGACCCGCACAGCATGTATTGGACCTCGACGGAAGCCTCACCCACCGAAGCGCACGGGTTCTATTTCTACACGATCCGACAGGGGACCTTGCCCAAGGACCCGTTCGCGGAAGAGAGCCTCGATCCCGTCCGCCTCTACGGCCCGATCCTCGCCTGGCCGGTTCATGACGGCGATGTCGCCGACCGGCTGTCACTGTGGCGCCGGTTCGTGGCCCTGACGCGGGTTTCGGTACGACTCGGCGATTTCAGCTGAGCCGCTCGAGGAGGAAGCACCGTCCGTCCCAGTGGCGGAAGGGTGCGCTGCCGTTCTCGACCACTCCGAAGCCTGGCGCGGCCGAGAGCTCGGCCCGGGCCGCTTCCAGGTCGTCGCGATAGGAGTAGTTCAGGATGAGCAGCGCGCCGCCGGGCCGGAGCACCCGCCGCGCTTCGGCGAGATGCGTCGCCGCCACGCCTGCCGCGACGAGATAGGGGAAGGAGTCGACCGCGTAGACGAGATCGGCGATGCCGTCCCGCAACGCGCCCAGGTCGAGACCGGAGCCGCGCAGGAGCAGCACGCCGTCGAGAGCCTGGCGGCGCCGCCGCGCTTCCGCCAGCATGCCGGCCGAGACGTCGAGCGCGATGAGGGCGCGCAGCCTGGGCCCGAGGGGTGGAAGC
>DAIMFL010000025.1:0-29487 GCA_036724615.1 Alphaproteobacteria bacterium
CCGCCCGCCCCATAGCATCTCTCCCCCTGGAAGGGGGAGAGGGTTGCGTAGGGTTGGCGAGGCGAAGCCGAGCCTACCCGAAGCTGGGTGAGGGGTGAGGACTCGATGTGAGCGGAAAGTCGAAGGCGGGCCAGTCCCGCCTTCCTTCATTTGGAGTTACGGGAATGTCCACGGTGAGGCTGATCGAATACGACGAGGCGGGCGCCGAGGTGCGCGCCGTCTACGACGACATCATGGCGACCCGGCAGGTCGACTGGGTCAACAACTTCTGGAAGGCGCTGGCCAATCATCCGCCCACGCTCAAGCGCAGCTGGGACAGCGTGAAGGAAGTGATGGCGCCGGGTGTGCTCGATCCTCTGGTGAAGGAGATGGTCTATCTCGCGGTGAGCGCCACGAACGGCTGCGAGTACTGCATCGTTTCGCACACCGCGGGCGCCCGGAAGGCCGGCATGACGACGGAGATGCTGGGCGAGCTGATGGCGGAGGTCGGCATGGCGAACGAGACCAACCGCCTCGCAAACGGCTTTCGCGTGCCGGTCGACGAGAAGCTCGCGAAGGCGGCGCGGGGCGGCTGAGCCGGACCGGCGGCGGTCCTCATGCTTCGACAAGCTCAGCATGAGGACTGGAGCTGGCTCTCGGAATGGTAGAGAGCCCCATCCTGAGCCTCCTGAGCTTGTCGAAGGGGGCGAAGGATGAGGCCGCGGCGGGGGCGACCTCCGGAACTTGACAGATCATAGCCGCTGGTGTGGCTTGCTGCCGTCCCAGAAGGGGAGGAGGGTCGATGCCATGACCGCCGTGACCGGGCTTTACCTGCGCTCCTACGGCGATGCGCCGCTCAGCCACAGCCATGCGCATCACCAGCTCGTCCTGGCGCTCGAAGGCCGGCTCGAGATGGAGGTGGCCGGCCAGGGCGGGCTGGTGAACGCGGCCGGGCTCGTCGTCGTGGCGGGCGGCGAGACCCATAGCTGCCGCGCCACCGGGGCCAACCGCTTCCTCGTGCTCGACTGGGCGGACCACGCAGCCGACGACGACCAGGCCGCCCGCTTCATCGACGGTGCCCGGCGCCGGCCCTTCGTCGGCTTCGACCCGGCCCTGTTTCCGCTGCTGCGCTTTCTCGGATCGGCGATCGAGCACGGCCGCATTCCGGAGGCGGAGCGTCGCGACTGGGGCCGGCTGCTCCTGCGGCGCCTGGCCGACGGCGCCGCGCCGCGAGGCCACGCCTGCCCGCGCCGCCTGTCGCGGGCGCTCGGCTTCGTCGAGGCCAATCTGGCGCGGCCGCTCACCGTGGCGGAGATCGCCGGCGCCGCGTCGACGAGCCCCGGCCATCTGCACGGGCTGTTCCGGCGCCATCTCGGCCGTTCGCCCATTGCCCATCTGGCCGAGCGCCGGCTCGATCGCGCCTTGGCCGCGCTGGCGGTAAGCGACGCGCCGATCGCCGAGATCGCGCTCGCCTGCGGCTATTCCGACCAGACCGCGCTGACCCGCGCCTTGAAGCGCCGCCATGGCGTCACACCCGCCGCCTATCGGCGAAGCTGGCGCGCGCCGCTGCAATAGGAGTCCAGACGAGGCGCGGTCAAGGCCGGCGCAGTCCCGGTCAAGACGGGCGGGCCGCCGCGGTGGCATGATCGGAGGATTTCCCACCGATCCCGGACGAGCCTCATGCCAGCCACCCTGCGCTTCGCCGATTACGACGCCCTGACCTTCGACTGCTACGGCACGCTGATCGACTGGGAGAGCGGCATTCTCGCCGCGCTGGGGCCGTGGCGCCGGCGCGTCGGCCTGGCCGCCGATGACGAGACGCTGCTCGCCGCCTTCGGAGACGCGGAATCGCGGATCGAGGCGGAACGGCCCGCCTTGCTCTATTCCGACCTGCTGGCCGAGGTGCAGAAGAATCTGGGCCGCCGCTTCGACGCGCCGGCGACCGAGGCCGAGGCGGCGGCCTTCGGCCGGTCGGTCGAGCACTGGCCGGCCTTCCCCGACAGCGCCGAGTCGCTCGCCTATCTGAAGCGGCACCACAGGCTGGTCATCCTGTCGAATGTCGATCGCGCCTCCTTCGCCCGCAGCGCCCAGAAGCTCGGCGTCGAGTTCGACCTGGTCGTGACCGCCCAGGACGTCGGCTCCTACAAGCCGAATCTCGCGCATTTCCATGTCGGGCTGGAGAAGCTCGCCGCCATGGGCGTGCCGAAGGCGAAGGTCCTGCACGTCGCGCAGAGCCTGTTCCACGACCACGTGCCGGCGAAGCAGGTCGGGCTGCCCTCGGTCTGGATCGACCGCCGGGCGGGGCGCGGCGGCGGTGGCGGCGCAACGCCGCCGGCCGCCCCGGTGGAGCCGGATCTGCGGGTCCCGAGCATGGCCGAATTCGTCGCGCTGCATCGCCGGCAGACGGGCGGGTGAGGCCTTTCCCATGACCGCGTCCGTTTCTGCCCTGCAGCCTTCCGCCGGGCATCGGCGCAGGGCGACGCTCATCGGCGGCGTGGCGGTGCTGCTCTGGGCGACGCTGGCGCTGCTCACCACGCTGGCCGGCGACGTGCCGCCGTTCCAGCTGGTGGCATTGACCTTCGGCATCGCCTTCGCCGTTGCCGTCGCGAAATGGTGCGTCGAAGGCCGCGCCGCCTTCGCGCGGCTCCGGCAGCCCTGGCCCGTCTGGCTGCTCGGAATCGGCGGGCTGTTCGGCTATCACGTCCTGTACTTCACCGCCCTCGGCAACGCGCCGGCGGTCGAAGCCAGCCTGATCGCCTATCTCTGGCCGCTCCTCCTCGTGCTGTTCTCGGCGCTGCTGCCGGGCGAGACCCTGCGCTGGTGGCATCTCGCCGGGGCGGCGGCGGGGCTCTGCGGCGCCGCTCTCCTGGTGACGCGCGGCGGCGCGATGAGCTTCCGGGCGGAGTACGCGATCGGCTACGGCGCGGCCTTCGCCTGCGCCGTCACCTGGTCGGGCTACTCGGTGCTGTCGCGCCGCTTCGGCACGGTGCCGACGGACGTGGTCGGCGGGTTCTGCGGCGCAACGGCGCTGCTCGGCCTCTTCTTCCATCTGCTGCTGGAGGACACGTTCTGGCCTTCCGACCCGCTCGGCTGGGCGGCGATCGCCGCGCTCGGCCTCGGGCCGGTCGGCGCGGCGTTCTTCGTCTGGGACTACGGGGTGAAGCGCGGCGAGATCGGGGCGCTCGGCGCGTTGTCCTACGTCTCGCCGCTGCTCTCGACCCTGCTGCTGATCCTGGCCGGCCGCGCCGAGGCGAGCTGGGTCGTCGCGGCCGCCTGCGCCCTCATCGCCGGCGGCGCCGCCGTCGCCTCGCGCGATCTGCTGCGGGGCTGACTAAGACCCGGGCGTCCAGCCGGGCGGCGCCAGCTCGAATCCGGCGAAGTCGAAGGCCGGGCCGACGGTGCAGCCGACCAGCGTCCAGGCGCCCCGGCTGCGCGCCGACTGCCAGGCACCCTTTGGCACGACGACCTGTGGCGCTTCGCCGGCGGCGAGATCGGGCCCGAGGCGGTGCGTGACGGCGGTAAGCCCGTCGGTCGAGATCGACAGGTCGAGCGGCGCGCCGGCGTGGTAGTGCCAGATCTCCGCCGCATCCACCCGGTGCCAGTGCGACGCCTCGCCGGACCGCAGCAGGAAGTAGATGGCGGTCATGGCGCCGCGCCCGCCGTCGCGCGGCACGTGGCGGAAGGTCTCGCGGAAATGGCCCCCTTCGGGATGCGGGGCGAGGCCGAGCCGCCGGATGATCTCGTCGGCATCCTGCATCGTGGGCCGCACCGTCAGCCCTGCGGGACCGTCGAAGTCATGGACGGCCGGGCGGAGAACTCCCGGTACCAGTCGGCGAGCTTGGGCCGGCCGTTCCGCCAGCCGTCATCCGCGAAGCGCAGGTCGAGATAGCCGAGCGCGCAGCCGATCGCCACATGGCCGATGGTGAGCGGGCCCCCCAGATCGGCCGCTTCGGACTCGAGCGCGTCGAGCGCGCGCGAGACCGCAGACTTCTGCCGGGTGATCCAGCCCGGCGACTGCTCGCCTGCCGGGCGCTGCGATTCCATGCGCGCCAGCACCGCCGCATCCATCAGCCCGTCGGCCAGGGCCTGGCGGCGCAGCGCCGTCCAGCGGTCCGGCCCGCCGGGCGGCAACAGCCGGCCGCCCACGAGCGAGTCGAGATACTCGCAGATGACCGGAGAGTCGTAGAGCACGCCGTGATCGTCGGTGACGAGCGCCGGCACCTTGCCGAGGGGGTTCACCCGTCCGAGATCCGTCTTCGGGTCCCAGGCATTGGTCGGCACGCGCTCGATCCGTTCGGCAAGCCCCAGCTCGTGGGCCGTGACCTCCACCTTGCGGGCGAAGGGACTGGTCGGAGAATAACGCAGCTTCATCGCGTGCCTTTCGTGGGAGGACCGCATGCTTTTCCCTTCGACAGGCCCAGGGCAAGGCTCAGCATGCGGGCTGATTGGAAGCCTCATCCTGAGCCCGTCGAAGGATGAGGCTGCAGGAGAAGCTCAGAACACGTCCTTGCGGCGCCTCACCTCGGCGAAGACATCGACCGGATCGGCATCGGACAGGCCGACGGCGGCGGCCAGGGCGCCGTCGTCGGCGCGCAGGAACGGGTTGGTCGCGCGCTCCTCGCCGATCGTCGACGGCACCGTGGGCTCGCCGGCGCGGCGCGCCGCGTCTACCGCCCGCGCCCGCGCCGCGAGCGCCGGGTTCGCCGGATCGACGCTCAGCGCGAATCGCGCGTTCGACTGGGTGTATTCATGCGCGCAGTAGACCCGCGTGTCGTCGGGGAGGGCGCGCAGCTTGGAGAGCGAGCGCCACATCTGCTGCGGTGTGCCTTCGAACAGGCGGCCGCAGCCCAGCGCGAACAGCGTGTCGCCGCAGAACAGCGTCTTCGCCGCCTCGAACCAATAGGCGATGTGGCCGCGCGTATGGCCCGGCACGAAGAACACCGCGGCCTCTTCCTCGCCGAGCCGCACGCGGTCGCCCTCGTCCACCGCCACGTCGATGCCGGGAATGCGCGCCGCATCGGGCTTCGGGCCGACGATCGTGCAGCCGGTGGCGCGCTTGATCTCCAGATTGCCGCCGACATGGTCGCCGTGGTGGTGGGTGTTGAGAATGTGGCTGATCCGCCAGCCGCGCCGCGTCGCGGCGGCGAGCACCGGCTCGGCCACGGCCGGGTCGACCACCGCCGTGGCCCCGCTGCGGGGCTCGTGCGCCAGCCAGACGTAGTTGTCGGAAAGGACGGGGACGATCTGGATTTCCAAGGACATGGCCGGCAGGTTAACACCCGACGCCCGGCCTTGCCACCCGACGGCACCGGTTCCGGGGCGGCGGCCGGGATGCCGAAGCTGTGCTATAGTCCCGGCCCATGCATAGCGACGTCGTCGATCTGCGCGACTTCTACGCCACCCGGCTCGGCCTGATGTCGCGCCATCTGATCCGCCGCCGGATCCGGGCGATGTGGCCGAACCTGGCCGGCGAAACCGTGCTCGGGCTCGGCTATGCGACCCCCTATCTGCGCCAGTTCCGGGACGAGGCGCGGCGCGTGATCGCGATCATGCCGGCCGCCCAGGGGGTGCTCCGCTGGCCGCCCGAGGGGCCGAGCCTGGCGGCGCTCGCCGACCAGACGGAGCTGCCGCTGCCGGACGCCTCGGTCGATCGCGTCCTCCTGGTGCACAGCCTGGAAGGCGTCGACCATCTGCACGACATGCTGCGCGAAGTCTGGCGGGTGATGAGCTCGAGCGGGCGGCTCCTGGTCGTGGTGCCCAATCGCCGGGGCATCTGGGCGCGCACCGACCGCACGCCGTTCGGCCAGGGCCATCCCTATTCGCCGCCGCAGCTCTCGCGGCTGTTGCGCGAGCATAATTTCCTGCCCATGCAGTCGGGCGGCGCCCTGTTCATGCCGCCCTTCCGCTCCGGGGCGCTGGTCGGCTCGGCCCCCGCCTGGGAGCGGGTGGGCCGGCGCTGGTTCCCGACCTTCGCCGGGGTGATCCTGTGCGAGGCGGGCAAGCAGATCTATGCCGTGCCCGCCATGCGCAAGCGGCGCCGCCGCGCCGTGGTGCTGCCGTTCCCGAACCCCGTCGCACAGGGTAGCCGCGCCGTGGCGGCGAGGCGCAGCTTGGGCGGAGCGGCATAGAATCCTCAGTCCAGCTGCGCCCGCGGGCGCTGGCCGGGGAGGGGCGGGATGTTGGAGTCGCGTGTCAGCGGGATGCGCAGCGACCAGCCGGCAGTCCGGCCGCTCGAGGACGGCGAGATCGCGCGCATCCTGGACGCCCATGCCAGGTGGCTCGCCGCCGGGCGGCCCGACCAGGCGCGGCAGGGCACGGCCGACGGGGCGCGCGCCGATCTGGCGGGCCGCTCGCTGCGCGGCGCCAATCTCTCCGGCGCCGATCTGCGCTGCGCCATCTTCGCCGAGGCCGACCTCACCGGCGCCGACCTGTCCGGCGCGGAGCTGGCGGATGCGGACTTCTCCGGAGCCGTGCTGCACGACGTCCGCTTCCACGAGGCCGATCTCACCAACGCCAATCTCGCCGGATCGAAGAGCCTGTCGGCGAAGAGCCTGGCCGGATCGATCCTCACCAATGCGGATCTGCCGGACGACGTGGCCAAGTTCGACGGGCTCGCGCGGACCTGGGAGATCGCCGGCCGGGCCAGCAACACCTTCATCGTCGTGCTGGCCGCCTGCGTCTATGCCTGGCTCGCGATCGGCACCACGACCGACGTGCGCCTCGTCACGAATTCCGCATCGTCGCCGCTGCCGGTTCTGGGAACCGAGATCCCGATCGTCGGCTTCTACTGGGCCGCGCCGCTCATCCTGCTCGGCGCGCATCTCTACATCCACATCTACCTGCAGCGCCTGTGGCAGGGCTATGCCCGGCTTCCCGCCGTCTTCCCCGACGGCATGGCGCTCGACCAGAAGGCCTATCCCTGGCTGCTGTCCTCGCTGGTCCAGTTCAACCTGCGCCGCCTGCGCGGGCGGCAGCGCCTCTCCACCTGCTTCGACCACATGCTCTGCGTCATCCTGGCCTGGTGGGTCGTGCCCTTCACCCTCGCCATGTTCTGGCTGCGCTACCTGCCGCGCCACGACTGGCCGGGCACGGTCTGGCACATCCTGCTGATCACCGCGGCGGCGGCCGCCAGCCATATCACCTATCGCCTGGCGACGCGCACGCTCAGGGAGATCGCCGATCCCCACCCCGAGACCTATGTGGGCGAGGACCGCTCGCCCTGGGGCCATGGCTGGCGCGCGCTGAAATCCTATCGGCCGAACCTGGCGACGCTCGGCGTCACGGCGGCGCTGGCGATCATCTCCGTCGGCGCCATCAACGGCGCGCCGGGTCGCCTCGGCGGCGAGATCCCGAACAGCCTGGTCCCCGACATCTTCCGGGCCGTCGGGTTCCGCGCCACTGCCGACTTCCGCGACCTCGACGTGTCGGTGAGGCCCAGCGGCTGGACGGGGCGGGAAGTGGACCAGGTGGTCGGCGCCGTGCTGCCGAAGGCCGACCTGCGCTTCGCCGATGGCAGGAAAGCCTTCCTGGTCAACGCCAATCTCCGATCGGCCAATCTCGAGGGCGCGGACCTGAAGAAGGCCAATTTCGAAGGGGCCGACCTGGACGAGGCCCTCCTGGCAGGGGCCGATCTGACCAAGGCCACGCTGCGCAACGTGAACCTGGAGGAGGCGGATCTGGAGGGAGTCGAGCTGGAGCTGGCGGACCTCACCGGATCGATCCTCACTCGGGCCCATCTGCGCGGCGCCAATTTCGATGGCGCCAGGCTGGAGCTCGTCCGCTTCGACGGGACCGATCTCACCACGGCCAGGAACCTGACGCGGGAGCAGCTGGCCGAGGCCTGCGCCGACACGCCGCCCGTCCTGCCGGCCTCGCTCGCCGGCCTCGCCCTTCCGCCCTGCCCGCCGGAGCAGGGCGAGCGCCACCGGTTCGACCGATAGGGGCGCCGGCCTTCGAACCGGGGAACGGATCCCGCAGCCCGGCGTTTCCGCCGATCCACGTGACATGAGGAGCAAGCGCGATGGGCCGCGGATTCCCTTCGATGACCGCCCTCCTGGGCCTGCTGGCCGTTGTGGGCTACCAGAACCGGGACAAGATTGCGGACATGCTCGGCGGACGCGGACAGGGCCGGGAGGCGGACGACGGCCAGGGCGGCATCGGCGATCTGCTCGGCCGGCTGGGTGCCGGGGTCGGCGGGGCCGGATCCGGCGGCCTGCTGAGCGGCGGACTCGGCGAGCTGCTCGAGCGGTTCAAGGAGAACGGCCAGGGCGAGGCTGCCGAGTCCTGGATCGGGACAGGGCCGAACAAACAGCTCTCCCCGTCCGAGCTCGAGCAGGCGATCGGCCCCGATGTCCTGGACACCTTGTCCAGGCAGACCGGGCTGTCGCACGACGAGCTGGTGGCCAGGCTCTCCCGCGACCTGCCCGATGCCGTCGACACGTTCACGCCGGAAGGCCGGTTGCCGACGGACTCCGAATCCTTGCGCCGCTGAGCCCGGAGGGCACGGCGGCCAAAGCACCGGCGCAGCTCCGGCCGGCCCGCGCGATGGCGCTCACGCGGCCTCCTCGCCAGAGCCGCGGCAGAACGGGCTTTGACTGCGGCGGAAATTCGGCTCAACTGACCCCTGTCCTCGGCAACCGGGCTCCGGCCATGGCGCTGCATCTCTTCCGCCGTCTCATGCCCGCCCAGGCGGACTTCACCGAGCTCTTCTGCCGCCAGGCCGAGGCCATCCTCGCCGCGGCGGAGGCGCTGAGGCGCCTCGTCGAGACTCCCGAGCGCACCGAGGAGATCGTGGCGGCGATCCGCCGGATCGAGACCGAGGCGGACGCCGCGGCCCGCGAGGTCTTCGTCGCCGCCAACCGCACCTTCTACTCGCCGATCGACCGCGAGGACATTCTCCGGCTCGGCCACGATCTCGACGACGTGGTGGACCTCATCGAGGACCTCGCCAAGGCCATCCAGCTGTTCCGGCTGCAGGAGTTTCCGCGCGAAGTGCATTTCATGGTCGACGCGGCGCTGCGCTGCGCCGCCGCGATCGAAAAAGCCGTGCCGCTGCTCGGGGAGATCGGGCGCCAGCACCGGAAGATCTTCAGCTTGTGCGAGGAGATCAACCGGATCGAGGGCGAGGCCGACGACTGCTTCGATGCCGGGCTCAGCAGCCTGCACAAGCAGGTGCGCGCCGGCGCGATCGAGACCCTGGACTACATCGACCAGAAGCAGGTCTACGAGCTTCTCGAGGCGCTCGTCGACAAATGCGACGATGTCGGCGACGCGCTGGAGACGATCACCACCAAGCATGTCTGACCGACGCGCCGAGCGTCGCAGCCCCGGGTCAAGGAGCGGCCGGATCTCCCATGGACGTCGTTGCGATCGGCTTGCCCGTACTGATCGGACTGATCGGCCTGGCGCTCCTTTTCGACGTGGTGAACGGTCTGCACGACGCAGCCAACTCGATCGCCACGGTCGTGTCCACGGGGGTCCTGCCGCCCCACGTGGCGGTGATGTGGGCCGCTTTCTTCAACTTCATCGCCTTCGCCTTCTTCGGGCTGCACGTGGCGGCGACGCTCGGCACCGGCATCGTGGAGCCGGAGGTCATCGACCCGCGCGTCATCTTCGGCGCGGTGACCGGCGCCATCGCCTGGAATCTCATCACCTGGCGGCTCGGCATTCCGTCGAGCAGCAGCCACGCGCTGATCGGCGGGCTGGTCGGCGCCGGCATCGCCAAGGCCGGCATCGAGGCCGTGGTGTGGGGCGGCGTCGGCAAGACGGCCGCGGGGATCGTGCTGTCGCCTCTCCTCGGCTTCGTGCTGGCGCAGCTCCTGACCGTGGCGGTCGCCTGGGCGGCGGTGCGCGCCACGCCCTTTGCGGTCGACCGGACGTTCCGCGGGCTGCAGCTGGTCTCGGCCGCGCTCTATTCGCTCGGCCATGGCGGCAACGACGCGCAGAAGACGATGGGCATCATCGCCGTGCTGCTGTACTCCCAGGGCTATCTGGGCGAGACCTTCCACGTGCCGCTCTGGGTCGTGCTGTCCAGCCATGCCGCGATGGGGATCGGCACGCTGCTCGGCGGCTGGCGGATCGTCCATACCATGGGCTCGCGCATCACCCATCTAAAGCCGCCGCAGGGGTTCTGCGCGGAGACCGGCGGCGCCGTCACCCTGTTCCTGGCGACGGATCTCGGCGTTCCGGTCTCGACCACCCACACCATCACCGGATCCATCATCGGCGTCGGCGCCGCCCGGCGCACCGCGGCGGTGCGCTGACGCGTCGCCAACGACATCGTGTTCGCCTGGATCGTCACCATGCCTGCGGCCGCCGTGCTGGCCGCGCTCGCCTATCTCGCGGCGACGCTGATCTGAAGCATGTCCCCTTCACACCGAGTCAGCTCCCCCTCACCTACACCAGAAACAGCAGCTTCTTCCCCAGGAACTCCTCCAGGGTCAGCCGGGAATGTTGATGGACGTCGCTGGGCATCTGGTGATCCGAGATGACGAGATCGCACCAATGCATATGCGTCTCGAACTCTCGCGCATCGTTCAGCCTGTCGTGAAAGTTCTCTGACTTGTCACGCAGGGCGAGGCGCGTGGCCACCTCTTCCTGCTCGTGCTCGATGGTCCAGATGGCGGTGAACGCCGTGTCGTTCAGGTGCTTCACGGGAACGCCCAGGCCGTCGAACTCGATGCGGACGAGCGGAAACGGCAAGGTGCCTGCCGGGCAGTTGAGATAGCTCTGCATGTTCACGAAATCGCCGGGTTCTGCCATCAGGCGGTCCACGGCCTGCCGCTGGTCGGCGACGAACCGCTTCATGACACGCCCCAGGACGTCCGGAGCCTCGTGTCGAGACGAAAAATCTTCATACTGACGAGCGCCCCGCTCGTTCATCGCGAGCATGGCCGCCACCGCTTCGCGCCACGGTGCGCATCCGGTCACGCGGTCCCAACGGTCCCATGTCGCGCCGACATCGGTTGCAACGTCCCTCGCGCTCGCATCGCGGCCCAGATGGTCGGCCAGCTTCATGAAGCGCACCGTGGGACATGCCGACAGGCCTTCGATCTGGTAATTGCCGAGCAAACACCAGACGCTGATGGCAGCCATCTGAACGATGGTCACGACCGCGGCGTCGGTATCGTCAGCCCGCCCCAGAATGTCCTCCGCCACGGCCTCGATCAGCCGCCAGAGGCGCGCATAGGGCAGGTTCGCCGTCTGCAGATGGTTGTAGAACAATGCGAATGCCGACTCACCTTGCGCGCTCCAGATGGCCTGTGCCTGGGCGGCAAGGGCTGTCACCTCATAGAGCGTGTACGGCGCCAGACCGGTATTCTCGAAGTCCGTGTCGAACGGGGCGCCGGCGAGCAGGTCGTCGATGCGCATATAGGCCCGGCAGGCATACTCGATCCCGATGCGCAGAAAGGCTTCGTCATCGAGGTGGTCTCCCTGTTGCGGGCCCGGCGTCGGCGGGCGCTGCAACTCCTCGTCCGTGAAGTAAGGCAGAGCAACCAGGCCCAAGGGGTCCCGGTCCGCAACGCCGAGCAGCGCAGCCCATTCACGCGCGCGCCCGGATCGCTCCCGCTCGTCCAGCCGTACCCACTGCACCAGCGGTGCAGGCAGGTAGCCGCCGGCGCAATCGCGGACCCTCTGCAGGGCCTTCATGCCGTTGAGGACGGCCTGCAGCCGCATGCGGAAGATGACCGTGCTGTACGGGCTGATCAGGAAATCGTGATAGTGGCGGACCTCGTGGTCGAGCACCGAGCGGATGGAGACCACCGAAAGGTCGGGTTGGTCCCGAGGGACGGACTCGCTGACGAAGAACTCCTGGAACACCGTGAAGGCGTGGGCCGACCTGAACTTGATGGTGACGCCAGGGAAGCGCGGATTGAAGCCTCCGAAATCGGCCTGGACGATCGGCTCGCTCATGGCGGCGGGCCGAGCGTCTTGAGCGATCGCACGAGCTCTTCCGGCGTGATGTCGGGCCGGAGGTCCAACGTCACGGCGCCCAAGGCCGACTTGAGGTGGAGCTTCTGCGTCTGGCCCTTCTTCACGTGGCGGGCGACGGCGATCAGTGCCTCGATCAGCTTGGCGGTACCCACGGCGATCGCGACGATCGTCGCGACTTCCGCGATGCCGAACGACTGCTCGCTGCGATCGCCGGCGTGTTTCGCAGGCTCGGTCTCGATCTCGTGGGCCTGAAGGCTCGCTTCGATCTCGGGAACGACGCCCTTCTCTGCAGTGATGCTGATGCGCATGACGTCACCTCGCGACAAGGTCTTCTTGCGCAGTGTTCTGCGGTTCGAAAACGGTTCGGTGGATCTCGGCCGCAGTCGAGCAGGTGCTCGAGCACCCTCCGGCGTTCGTGGATGCCTGCTCCCGCCTGTCGGCTCGACCTTCCTGAAAATCGCTGATCGAAATGTCAGCGTCGAACCGTATCGGGCAGCTTAGCAAGCGGCGCCAGCCGCTTCAATCCGCGACGGCAGCCGGAGCAGCGGCCGCGGGTCGGCAAGGACGACGGCACGTCGCCGGAGCTCGACTTCGAAGCCGCCGGCGCTGGCCGGCGGCGGCTGAGAGAGCGATCGAGACCGGCGCCTCGACACGGCCAACCGGTGGCCTGCTCGAAATTCGTCCTGGATTGTGCTAGACCTGAGCCCGGACAACGGCCTGGACGACTCGGCATGTCCGTGGGCGCGGGCAGTCCCATTGGGTCCACCCAGACGCCGGCAGCCATGGCCGCGGCCGCGACGCCGCCGGTCGGCTTCGCCGGCCTTCTCGAAGACATCGGCTGCGGCGCGCTTCTCCTCGGGCCGGATCTGCAGGTCGAGTTCGGCAACCGAAGCTATCGCAGGCTCTGGGACCTGCCGGAGGCGATGCTCCATGCGACACCGCGCCCGTTCTTGCGCGACGTCTTCGAGCACATCCGCCGCATCGGCGGCTTTGCCGCCACGACGGAGGACTGGCCGGCCCTCGTCGAGACGCGCCTCGCCCAGATCGCGGCCTGCGCTCCGGAGCAGCGGGAGCTGCCCCGCGCCGACGGGCGCGAGCTCCTCCACCGCTGCTTCGCCCTGCCCGGCGGCGCCCGGTTGCTCACCTATGACGACGTGAGCGAGCTCGGCGCCCGGCAAGCTCAGCTGCGCGAGCAGGAGCGCCGGTTCCGCGAGATCCTCGATTGCTGCCCTGCCGGGCTGGTCGTGGTCGACGAGGATGGTCGACTGCTCTTCCACAACGCGCGCCTGCGTCAGCTGCTCAACTACGCTGCGGACGAGATCGAGCTCATAGATACGCGCCTGTTCTGGCAGGATCTGCAGCAGCGCGAGGAGATCGTCGCCGCGCTGCACGAGCATGGCGGACAACTGCTTGACCGGGACGTCGTCTGGAGGACCAAGCAGGGCATGCCGGTTCAGGGGCTCCTGTCCTATGTCCAGGTCGCCTATCACGGCGGCGAGGTCAGCTTTGCGGGCGCCAAGCGGCTCTGCTGGTTCTACGACGTACGGGAGCTCAAGCGGCGGGAAGCGCAGCTCGCCGAACAGGAGCGTCAGTTCCATGACGCGCTCGAGCATTGCCCGGCGGGCCTGCTCGTGGTCGACGAGGACGGCCGGCTGCTCTTCCACAACGAGCGGCTTCGCGAGCTGCTGGGCTACGACGAAAACGAGCTTCAGCTCATCGATACGCGGCAGTTCTGGCACGACCTGGACCAGCGCGCGCGCATCATCGCGGTCCTGAAGGAACGCGGCGGGCAGCTCCTCGATCAGGAAGTCGTCTGGCGGACCCGGGACGGCCGGCCGGTCCACGGCCTCCTGTCCTATGTCCAGGTCGCCTATCACGGGGGCCATATCAGCTTCGTCGGCAGCAAGCGCCTGTGCTGGTTCTACGATCTCACGCCGCTGAAGCGGGCGGAGGAGGC
Source organism: Alphaproteobacteria bacterium (assembly GCA_036724615.1). GTDB lineage: Bacteria > Pseudomonadota > Alphaproteobacteria > Dongiales > Dongiaceae > DAIMFL01. Next base: position 13,871 of record DAIMFL010000025.1, read on the forward strand.
GCGCCTGCGCAGCGAACGGCGGCTGGCCGAGGCCATCGAGAGCATTTCCGAGGGCTTCGCCTATTACGATTCGGAGGACCGGCTGGTCCTCTGCAATTCATGCTACCGCGACATGCTCTATGCGGGCACCGACCTGGTGCCGCAGCCCGGGATGAGCTTCGAGAGCATCGTCCGGCAGGCCGCCGAAAACGGCCATATCGCCGATGCGGCCGGACGGATCGACGAGTGGGTCGCCGAACGCTTGCACCGCCACCGCTTTCCGGGCGAACCGCAGATTCAGCGACGCAGCGACGGGCGCTGGATCATGATCAGCGAGCGCCGGACCGAGGACGGCGGCAGCGTCGCGATCTACTCGGACGTCACCGAGCTCAAGCGACGCGAGTCGAACCTGGCCGAGAAGTCGACGGCCCTGGAGGCGCTGTCGAGCAAGCTCGCGAAGTACCTCGCCCCGCAGGTGTACAATTCGATCTTCACCGGGCGGCAGGACGTGCGCATCGCGAGCCAGCGCAAGAAGCTGACCATCTGCTTCTCCGACATTGCGGGCTTCACCGAAACGACCGACAGGATGGAATCCGAGGAGGTCACCCAGCTCCTCAACCACTACCTGACCGAAATGTCACGGATCGCGACGGAGTACGGAGCCACCATCGACAAGTACGTGGGCGACGGCATGGTGATCTTCTTCGGCGATCCCGAGAGTCGCGGCGTGCGCGAGGACGCATTGGCCTGCGTCAAGATGGCGGTCGCGATGCAAAAGCGGATGGGCGAGCTCGCCGAGCTGTGGCGGAACGCGGGGATCGCCTCTCCGATGCGCTGCCGCATCGGGATCCACACCGGATACTGCACGGTGGGAAACTTCGGCAGCGAGGACCGGATGGACTACACCATCATCGGCGGCGCGGTGAACCTCGCCTCGCGGCTCGAGCGGGAAGCGAGACCCGGCGACGTTCTGGTCTCCTATGAGACCTATGCCCATGTGAGGGACGAGATCCGGTGCGAGGAGCAAGGGCCCGTCCGCATCCGCGGCTTCGCATATCCGATCGCGACCTACAGAGTCGTGGATCTGATCGCCGATCATGGCGCCGCGGGCGCGGCGATCCATGCCGAGCTCCCGCACATGAAGCTCGAAGTCGACCCGGCATCGATGACGTCGGACGAGCGCTCCCGGGCTGCTGCGGCGCTGCGCGACGCGCTCGACCGGCTTTGTCGCGAGCCGGCGGGCGAAAAGCTGCGATCCCCGGCTCCCGTCCCTACCGAGCCCGCGGGCAGACGTCCGGCTTGATGTCGACGAGCGGCGTGCCGTCCAGGCAGTCGAGCCCGCGCACCAGAAGCGTGCCGTTCTCGATCCCGACCAGCCGCACGAGGGACGAGGCGATGGGGTTGGGGCGCAGCGGCGAGCGCACCGCGAAGGTGCCGATCGTGGTGCCGTCGGATCGCGGGCTCTGCCGCACCAGGTCGCGGCGCGAGCGGTGCATCCAGTAGAGCAGCTGGAGATGGGCGCGCTCGTCCAGCCCGGCCAGCGCCTCGCGCCAGCGCGGATCGATCTCGATGCGGCAGACCGGCCCGGCCTCCATATCGCCGCGGCGCGGGCAGTCTTTGAGCGTGCGCCAGGGCGTGCGGATCCGGCCGATGAAATAGACGCCGGCGTCGGTCGTGTCAGGCAAGGCGACGGTGAGCTCGCCGGGGCGGAGCGGGCTCGCATCGTCCGGGGCTGCGGCGGCGGACATGGCGCCTTCGGGGTCGGCCATGCGGCGTCCTCCAGCCCTCTGGCTATTCCCGCTTTAGCAGGAACAGCGCCTGCTCGCCGGTCAGGTTCGCCCAGCGCAGCGAGCGGATCCGGCTCGGCCGACCGGCGGCGCTGATGGCGATGCCGCGCTCGATGGTGACGCCGATCTCGGCGCAGAGCGCGACGAAGTCGAGGATCGTGCAGAGATGGATGTTGGGCGTGTCGTACCAGTGCAGCGGCAGCGCCTCGGTCACCGGCATGCGGCCCTTGAGCAGCAGGTGCCCGCGCACGCGCCAATGGCCGAAATTCGGGAAGGAGACGATGGCGCGCCGGCCGATGCGCGCCAGGTCCTCCACCACGCCGCGCGGATCGCGCGTCGCCTGCAGGGTCTGCGACAGGATGGCGTAGTCGAAGGCGTTCGACGGATAGTCCTCGAGGTCCGTGTCGGCGTCGCCCTGGATGACGCTGAGGCCGTGGCTGACGCAGGCATTGACGCCGGCCTGGGACAGCTCCATGCCGCGCCCGTCGACCTGCTTGAAATGCACCAGGTAGTCGAGCAGCGCCCCGTCGCCGCAGCCGATGTCGAGCACGCGCGATCCCTTCGCCACCATGTCGGCGATGAGCTGCAGGTCGACGCGGATGTCGGCGCGACGCTGCGTCTCGATCGGTCGGGTCTCGGACACTGATGGCGCTGGGACGAAGACCGATGTCATTGCTTTCGGAGCGTGACCTTGCTCGACAGGAGATTGGGACGAGCGTTGTGCGTGCTTCGAGACGGCCGCGCTCGAAGCGCGCGCGGCCTCCTCAGCATGAGGTCTTTCTTTGTGCCGCAAAGATTCTACCTCATCCTGAGGAGCGCCGCGTGAGCGGCGCGTCTCGAAGGACGCACGATGAGTCTGCAGCGCGTCTCCACGGCTACACCAGCCCCCGATGCTCGGCGCAGCCGTTGAGGAAGCCGGACAGCGTCGCGGCGAATTCCGGCTCGTCGAGCAGGAAGGCGTCGTGGCCCTTGTCGCTCTCGATCTCGACGAAGCTCACATTGGCGGCGACCGCGTTCAGCGCGTGCACGACCTGGCGGCTTTCCGCCGTCGGGAACAGCCAGTCGCTGGTGAAGGACACCAGGCAGAACCGGACCGGCGTGTCGCGGAAGGCGTTGGCGAGAACCCCGCCATGCTCCGCCGCCAGGTCGAAATAGTCCATCGCCCGGGTGATGTAGAGATAGGAGTTCGCGTCGAACCGCTCGACGAAGGTCGAGCCCTGGTGGCGCAGATAGCTTTCCACCTGGAAATCGGCATCGAAGCCGTAGGTCACGTTCTGCCGGTCCTGCAGGTTGCGGCCGAACTTCCGGTGCAGCGCCTTCTCCGACAGATAGGTGATATGCGCCGCCATGCGCGCCACGGCGAGGCCGCCGCTCGGCCGCCGGCCGTGGCGCTGATAGTCGCCGCCGCACCAGTCCGGGTCGGCCATGATCGCCTGGCGCCCGACCTCGTGAAAGGCGATGTTCTGCGCCGAATGGCGGGCGGCCGTCGCGATCGGCACGGCGCAGAACACCCGCTCGGGATAGCTCGACGCCCATTGCAGCACCTGCATGCCGCCCATCGACCCGCCGATCACGCAGAACAGCTTCTCGATGCCCAGCCTGTCGATCAGCAGCTTCTGCGCCCGCACCATGTCGCCGATGGTGATGACCGGGAAATCGCGGCCCCAGGGCCGTCCGCTCGCCGGATTGATCTCCTTCGGGCCGGTCGTCCCCATGCAGCCGCCGAGCACGTTGGCGCAGATCACGAAATAGCGGTCGGTGTCGAGCGGCCGGCCGGGCCCCACCATCTCCGACCACCAGCCGGGCTTGCCGGTGATCGGGTGCGCCTCGGCCAGGAACTGATCGCCGGTCAGGGCATGGCAGGCGAGAATGGCGTTCGAGCGGTCGCGGTTCAGCTCGCCATAGGTCTGCCAGGCGACGGTGAACGGCCCGAGCTCGATCCCGCAGTCGAGCCGCATCGGCCGGTCGGCGCCGAAGGTCGCACGCCGGCCCGGAAGAACCGGCGTCGGGGCGGCGGGGCTGGGCTGCGCTGGCGTCATGTAACGGGCGCTCGTATGGTCTCGAAATCGGGTGGGAAACAAGCCCTTAGCTAGGGTGGCCCCGGCGCCGGCTGTCAAGGTTTTCTTTGCTTTTCGGCGCGCCTCGGCTATCACTAACCCGCTTTTCCAGACGGGCTCCAAGCTTCATGTCGACCGCCGACACGCCGCTCGAAGATCTCCGCCGCGAAATCGACGAGATCGACACGGCGCTGCACGATCTGCTCATGCGCCGCTCCGACCTGGCGGCGCGCATCGGCACGCTCAAGAACGGGGCGAGCGGCGGCGGATTCCTGCGCCCGTCGCGGGAGGCGAGCATCCTGCGCCGCCTGGTCGCGCGGCATGAGGGCCAGCTTCCCGCCGCGGTTCTCGTCAAGATCTGGCGCGAGCTGATGTCGGCGCTGGTGCGGCTGCAGGGACCGTTCGGGGTGGCCGTCTACGTGTCCGAGCAGCAGCCCGGCTACTGGGATCTCGCCCGCGACCATTTCGGCAGCTACACCCCGATCACCACGCATGATTCGCCCGGCCAGGTGCTGAGCCTGGTGATCGAGGGGCAGGCGACCGTGGCCGTGCTGCCGGTGCCGCAGCAGGACGACCGCGATCCGTGGTGGCGCTTCCTGCTGCGCCGGGATGCGCCGCAGATCATCGCGCGGCTGCCCTTCGGCGATGGCGGCACGCAGCGCGGACCGAGCGTCGAGGCCCTGGCGGTGGGCCGGGTGCCGGTCGAGGAAACCGGCCGCGACCGCAGCTATTTCGCCATCGAGACCTCGGCCGAGATCAGCCGCAGCGCCCTGCTGGCCGCCCTGACCGCCGCCTCGTTCGACGTCGCGCTGCTTCACGCCTGGCACGACCCGGCCGATTCGGGAACCTGGCTCCATCTGGCCGAGCTCGAAGGCTTCGTGCAGGCGGACGACCCGCGGCTCGACCGGATCGGCACCCGCCGCACCGAGATCGTCCGCCAGATCTGGCCGCTCGGCGGCTATGCGATTCCCTTCGGCAAGGTCGAGCTCGGCCTCCCCGACAAGTCCTGACCCGTTTCCGAAAGCCGCTTCCCATGCCGCTCGCCGTCCGTCCCGGAATTCTCGACATCGCCCCCTATGTGGGCGGCGAGGCGGGGCTTGCCGGCCAGAAGAAGGTGATCCGCCTCGCCTCGAACGAGAATCCGCTCGGGCCGAGCCCGGCCGCCGTCGAGGCCTATCGCGGCCTCGCCACCGAGCTGCACCGCTATCCCGACGGGGGCGCCCAGGTGCTGCGCGAGGCGATCGGCCGGCGCTTCGGGCTCGATCCGGCGCGGGTGGTCTGCGGCGCCGGATCGGACGAGCTGATCGCGCTCATCATGCGCGCCTATGCCGGGCCGGGGGACGAGGTGCTGTATTCCCGGCACGGCTTCCTGATGTACCCGATCGCGGCCATGTCGGTGGGCGCGACACCGGTCGCCGCGCCGGAGACGAACCTCGCCGCCGATGTCGACGCGCTGCTCGCCGCGGTGACGCCGCGCACGCGGATCGTCTTCCTCGCCAATCCGAACAATCCGACCGGCAGCTATCTGCCGGGGGAGGAGGTCGCACGTCTGCGCAACGGCCTGCGCGAGGACATCCTGCTGGTGATCGACGCCGCCTATGCGGAGTACGTGACCCGCAACGACTACGATTCCGGCGCGGCGCTGGTCGACGCGGGCGACAACGTGGTGATGACCCGCACCTTCTCGAAGATCTTCGGCCTGGCGGCGCTGCGTCTCGGCTGGGCCTATTGCCCGGCGTCCGTCGCCGACGTGATCCACCGCGTGCGCGGCCCGTTCAACGTCGGGGCGCCGGCCCAGGCGGCGGGCGTGGCGGCGCTCGGCGACCTCGCGCATGTCGACCAGGCACGGCTCCACAATGCGCGCTGGCTGGTCTGGTTCAGCCAGCAGGTCGCGGCGCTCGGCCTGACGGCCGCACCCAGCGTGGGCAATTTCGTGCTGCTGCGCTTCCCCTCGGACTCCGGGCGTAACGCCGACGCGGCCCACGCGTTCCTCAACGCACGGGGCATCATTCCTCGCAAGATGGGCGCCTACGGGCTCGGCGACAGCTTGCGGATCACCATTGGCCTGGAGAGCGACATGAAGGCCGTCGTCGCCGCGCTCGGCGACTTCGTCGGCGAGAGGACGTGACTGGATGGCCGCCGAACCGCTGTTCCGCCGCGTCGCGCTGATCGGCATCGGCCTCATCGGCTCGTCTCTCGCCCGGGCCATTCGCCGGGGCAGCAGGGCGGGGCCGATCGCGGCCGGGATCGTCGGCCATGCCAAGACCGGGCGCACCCGCGCCAAGGCGCTCGAGCTCGGCCTGGTGGACGCGGCCTTCGAATCCCCCGCCGATGCCGTCGCGGGCGCCGACCTCGTCGTCATCTGCACGCCGATCGGCTCCTATGCCGACATCGCTTCGGCGATCGCCCCGGCGCTCGCACCGGGGACGATCGTGTCCGACGTGGGCTCGGTGAAGCAGGCGGTGATCCGCGATCTCGGCCCCGCCATGCCGGAAGGCGTGCATCTGGTGCCCGCCCATCCGATCGCCGGCACCGAGCATTCGGGCCCCGAGGCGGGGTTCGCCGAGCTGTTCGAGGGCCGCTGGGCGGTGCTCACCCCGCCGCCCGGCGCGGACGAGGCCGCCGTCGAGAAGGTGGCGGAGCTGTGGCGGCGCTGCGGCAGCCTGGTCGAGATCATGGAGCCCGCCCATCACGACATGGTGCTCGCCATCACCTCGCATCTGCCGCATCTGATCGCCTATACGATCGTCGGCACGGCGACCGATCTCGAAGAGTCGCTGCAGCGCGAGGTGATCAAGTTCTCCGCCTCCGGCTTCCGCGACTTCACCCGCATCGCCGCCTCCGACCCGGTGATGTGGCGCGACATCTTCCTCAACAACCGGGAAGGCGTGCTGGAGATCCTCGGCCGCTTCTCGGAGGACCTCGCCGCCCTGCAGCGCGCCATACGCTGGGGCGAGGGCGACAAGCTCGAAGACCTGTTCACCCGCACCCGGGCGATCCGCCGCGGCATCATCGAGGCGAAGCAGGCGTAGAGCGCTCCGGCGTACTGCGTCTCGCAGGACCCTCACCCGCAAGCGGGAGAGAAAGCTTTCTTGCCCTCTCCCCGAAAGGGGAGAGGGAGAGACCCGCAGCGAAGCTGCGGGAGGGCGAGGGCCTTCGCTACTCGCCGCGCTCGATCTTCCGCGCGTCCTCGTCGGCCAGCCCGACCAGCACGGCGCTGCCGTCCTCGTCCACCCGGAACATGCCGTAACGCGCCGTGGCATACAGCTCCGCATCGCCTTCCTGGAAGAAGAAGGCGTCCGTGCCGAAGGCGAGCCGCCCGTCCGGCTTGCGACCGGTGAAGGCGAGCCGCGCCTCGCCCGGCCCGAGCGGCGCGCCGTCGTCGAGCCGGACGAAGCGGGCGACGCTGTCGGCATCGCGGACGACGATCGCCACGCCCCGCTCCGGCAGCTCGACGCCCTCGGGCGGGCGCGAGACGCTGTCCGCGAAATCGAGCTGCATGTAGTCGCCCTGCATCAGGGCCCGCGGATCGACCGGCCTGAGCTCCAGCAGCACGAGCTGCGCGGAGTCCGCCACGCGCTGGCGTTCGACGATGATGGCGTTGGCGGTCCCCAGCACCAGCACCAGCCCGGCCAGGACGAGGAGCAGCCGCAGGCGCGTCATCGGACCGGCTCTGCCCGCCGCAGGATCAGGGCGTAGATCCCGAGCAGCACGGCGCCCATCGCCATCAGGATCAGGCTCTTCTCCAGCAGGGTCACCTGCAGGTCGTAGTAGAAGCGCCAGACGAAATAGACCTGGAACAGCACGGCGAGCGCCGCCAGTCCGCGTGCCCCGGTGACGAAGGCCAGCATCATCAGCATCAGCGCCGCCGAGCCCCCGGGCGGCAGCAGGGCGCAGACCGCGACGATCGCGGCGATCTGTGCGCCGGCGAGGGCGTCGAGGCCTGCGCCGCCGCCGAGCCGGCGGTGCAGGACCAGGAGCCCGACGATGAGCGCCGCCGCGATCAGCCGCGCCGGAACTCCCTCGCCCTCGGCGCCGGCGCCGGCGAGCACGCCGGAATCGCCGACCGCCATCAGGCAGGGCAGGGCGAGCAGCAGCACCGCCGCCAGCGGCGCCATGTCGCGGCGCGGCGGCCAGAGCATGAGCGCCAAGCCGGCCGCCCCCAGCAGCGCGGCGATGTCGGTCAGATACGGCACCGCGTCGAGGGCGAGGGCGGCGAACGCCAGCCCGACCGCCAGCGCGGCCGAGAGGAACTGGGTTGGCCGGTCGCGTCCCTCCATGATCGCGGCGGCCGTGCCGCTGGCGGCGACCGCGGCGCCTGCCGCGAACGAGTCCGTGTATATCGCGACGGCGGCGGCGGCGAGCCCGACCCCGGCGATGGATAGGGCGCTGGCGAGCTGGAGGCGGAAGGCGCCGGCCCCGCCGGCGCGGCGCCGCCCGACCGCCACGGCGAAGCAGCCGACGCCCATCGCCACCGTCACCGGCATCTGATCGCTCGTGTCGCCGCCCATGACGAGCCCGATCATCAGCAGCACGAACCCCACCATCAGCAGCGCCGAGATCCAGGCGCCGACGCCGAGCAGGGCCTGGATGTAGACCGGCGGGCGCTGCTGCGGATCGGCCGCGGCGAGAGCCGCCGCCGCCGCCGCGGCGTCGAGGCCCAAGGCGCTGCAGAGCCGCGACAGCTCAACCATGGCCGAGCGCCTTCAGGCGCCGCCGCAGGCTGTCGAGCATCCGCGCCGTGCCGGCGCCCACCGCGACCGACCAGACGACGAGGAGCGCCAGGCTGGACAGCAGCGGCTCGGTCTCGTCGAAGCCGATGCCCTCCGCCACGAGCCGGACGGCGGCGGCGATCAGGAACAGCGCGGCGAAGCCGATGGCGGCGGCGAGCACGGCGAGATCGGGGCGTAGAAACCGGTAGACGGCTCCGAGCGTCGCGATCGCGGCCAGGAAGGCGGCGGGCGCCAGCGCCGGGGTCCGCGGGTCGTCGAGGATCTCCGGCAGCGCCACGTCGAACAGGAAGGTCACGGCGCCGACGAACAGCCCGCCGAGGGCGGCGATGGCCGGCAGCAGCCGCGTCCAGCGCGCGCCGGCCCAGCCCTGGCCGCGATCGACGGCCGCCTCGCGCATCAGCAGCACCAGGAGCGGCAGCAGGCTGAGCCCGACCAGGGCCTCGTACTCGCTGAGCCGGCCGCGCGGCACCAGCACCTGCTGGGCATGCATGATCGCGGCGAGGTGCAGCACCACCAGCCAGACCAGCCAATGGGCGGCGCTGCGCGAGGCGAGCGCCCAGGGCAGCGTCAGCCCCGCCCACAGGGCGAACAACTGCCAGGCCTCCGCCCGGCTGTGATAGACCTGTCCGACGACCGCCAGCAGCACGCCGGTCAGCACCGTGGCGCCGATGAGCGCCGCCGCGCCCTCGGGCCGGTCGGCGCCGCGCCACAGCGCCGCGCCGGCGCCGATCAGGATCCCGAGCTCGATCGTGGCAAACTTTCCCAGGTCGGGGAAGTCGGCCCAGTTATAGGCGAAGAAGAACACGATGCCGGCCAGCAGATGGCCGATGCCGAGCGCGAGCAGGGCATGGCGGGCCCAGCGCGCCCAGGCCCGATCGTCGCGCACCAGGGCGAGCGCGCGGGCGTATCGGCCCGCCGGCAGAACGCCGGCGCGCCGCAGCACGTCGATCTCGCTCCGCCCGATCTCCATGCTTCGTCCCCCAGGGCGCCTGCCGGGGTCGTGGGAGTCCCGTGCCGGCGCATGGCCGGAGCTTGTACCACATTAGGACTTGCGCGGCGGACCGGAATCCCTATTTTCCCTCCCCGAAACGCAAACGCACGTGCCCATGGCCCTCGTGGTTACGCAACGACGGAAAGCGTTCTTTTTGGACTAGCCGGGCCCGCCCGGCGCGCCGAGAGGAAGCTGTCGATGATTGCTGACCGTACGGGGCCCGCGCCCCTCTACCTTGTCCTCTGCCACGATGCCGCGCCCTCGTCCGGACCGATCCGGGCGGCCGGCGCCTGCCTGTCGCTCGCCCGGCGCTATCTGACGCTGATCGGGCGGAGAACGCCGCATTCGAGTATCCGCCGGCACGGCTGACCGCCGTTGCCGTTCTGCCGCCGTCGTCGGGGATCGCCCCGGCACCGGCGGAAGAGCCTTCGCTTCGCCGCCCGTCGCGGGCGGCGCCAGCCACAGGAGCGGACTACCGATGACCGACCGCATCAACCGATTCCTCGCCGAGACCCGTCCGGAAACCCCGTGCCTGGTCGTCGACCTGGACCGCATCGAGACGAATTATCTGGAGCTGCGGCGCGCCCTGCCGCTCGCGCGGGTCTTCTATGCCGTGAAGGCCAATCCCGAGCCGGCCGTGGTGGCGCGGCTGGCGGCGGCCGGCGCCTCGTTCGACACGGCGAGCCGGGCCGAGATCGAGCTCTGCCTGGCGAACGGCGCGACGCCGGACCGGATCTCGTTCGGCAACACCATCAAGAAGCAGAAGGATATCGCCTGGGCCTATGCGCAGGGCGTGCGGCTCTTCGCCTTCGACAGCGACGCGGAGCTCGACAAGCTGATCGAATCCGCGCCCGGCGCGAGCGTGTTCTGCCGCCTGCTCACCGACTGCGGCGGCGCCGAATGGCCGCTCTCCTTCAAGTTCGGCTGCCAGCCGTCCATGGCCGCCGCCCTGCTGCTGCGCGCCCGCGACGCCGGGCGCGACGCCTGCGGCCTGTCCTTCCATGTCGGCTCGCAGCAGACGAACCTCGCCCAGTGGGATGCCGTCCTCTCGGTCGTCGCCGGGCTGTTCCGCCGGCTGCGCGAGGACGGGCTGGAGCTGCGGCTGGTCAATCTGGGCGGCGGCTTCCCGGCGGCCTATCGTCGCCCGGTGCCCGCGCCGGACGCGTACGGCCACGCCATCATGGGCGCCATGACGCGGCATTTCGGCAACTGCCTGCCGGAGATGATCATCGAGCCGGGCCGCGGCCTGGCCGGCGATGCCGGGATCATCGAATCCGAGGTGGTGCTGATCTCGCGCAAGGACTACGCGGACCGCAAGCGCTGGGTCTATCTCGACATCGGGAAGTTCGGCGGCCTCGCGGAGACAATGGACGAGGCGATCAAGTACCCGATCCGGACGGAGCGCGACGGCGGGGCCATGGGGCCGGTCGTTCTCGCGGGGCCGACCTGCGACAGCGCCGACGTGCTCTACGAGAAGGCCAGCTATCAGATGCCGCTCGATCTGCGGGTCGGCGACCGGGTCCGGATCCTCGGGACCGGCGCCTACACGACCAGCTACTCGGCGGTGAATTTCAACGGCTTCGCGCCGCTCAGGACCTATTGCATCTAGGCGCGCGCGGCGGCCGGCATTCGAACCAGCAGAATCGGAGGCGCATGATGTTCGGCAAGATCCCGTTCAAGGGAAAGATCCTGATGATCGGCTTCGGCTCGGTCGGCCACTGCACCATGCCGCTTCTGTTGAAGCACATCGACATGCCGCTCGACCGGATCGCGGTGGTGGACGGCGACGACCACTCGGCCGAGATCGCGCGCTACCGCGAGATGGGCGTGAAATACGAGGTGCGGCCGATCGTGCCGGGCAACATGGACGAGGTGCTGGGCGCGCATCTCGAGCCGGGCGGCATGCTGATCAACCTCAGCGTCAACGTGAGCTCGATCGATCTCATGAACTGGTGCCAGGCGCATGGCTGCACCTATCTCGACACCTGCATCGAGCCCTGGGCGCATTATTACGACAACCCGGACATCCCGATGGAGGAGCGCACCAACTACTACCTGCGCCATCTCGCGAGAGAGAACGGCCGGAAATGGGGCGAGGGCTCGCCGACCGCCATCGTCACCCACGGCGCCAATCCCGGGCTGATCAGCCATTTCGTCAAGGCGGCGCTGCTCGAGATCGCCCGTCACAAGGGGCTCGACGCGACCAAGCCGTCGAGCCGCGAAGGCTGGGCGACGCTGATGCGCGACTGCGGCACGAAGGTGATCCACGTCGCCGAGCACGACACGCAGATCGCCAGCCAGCCGAAGCGGCCCGGCGAGTTCGTCAACACCTGGAGCATCCCGGGCTTCTGGGGCGAGGGCATGCAGCCCGCCGAGCTCGGCTGGGGCACCCACGAGAAGGAGCTGCCGCCGGAAGGGCGCGAGCACGAGACCGGCAATCGCGGCTCGATCTTCCTGAACCGCCCCGGCATGATGACCGAGGTCCGCTCCTGGACGCCGATCGGCGGGCCGATGATCGGCTTCTGCATCACCCACGGCGAATCGATCACCATCCCCGACTATTTCTCGGTCTGGGAGAACGGCAAGGTCGTCTATCGCCCGACCGTCCACTACGCCTATCACCCGTGCAACGACGCGGTGCTGTCGGCCCGCGAGCTGGTGATGAGCGGCTTCAAGGTGCAGCCCCGGGCGCGGCTGCTCGGCCGCGAGATCACCGAAGGGATCGACGAGCTGGGCGCGCTGCTGATGGGCGACCACGGCGCGCTCTGGTACGGCTCGCAGCTGTCGATCGGCGAGGCGCGGCAGCTGCTCGGGCCGGAGTTCAACGCCACCTCGATCCAGATCGCGGCGCCGGTCCTCGCCGGCGCCATCTGGACGATCCGGAATCCCGATCGCGGCTACACGGAGCCGGAGGACATCGACCACGATTTCGTGCTCGACATCTGCAAGCCCTATCTCGGCCCGGTCGTCGCCGAGCGCTCCGACTGGACCCCGCTCAAGGACCGCGGCGTCATCTTCGAGGAGCCGCATCTCGACTACGACGACCACTGGCAGTTCAAGAATTTCCGGGTAACCTGAGGGCTGGGGCTCGGTCGCCGAGGAAGCATCACCACAGAGGCACAGAGAAGAAATTGTCATCGCCGGGCTTGACCCGGCGATCCATTCATCCGTCTGCGCGAGCGGATGGATGGATGCGCGGATCAAGTCCGCGCATGACAGCTTTCCTATTTCCTTCTCTGTGCCTCTGTGGCTCTGTGGTTCCCTTTTTTCCCTGCGCACCTACCCCAGCTTGCGCAGCAGCCCGAGCAGCTGATTCCGTTCGGACGGGGTGAGCGGCGCCAGCGTCTCGTCGGTCGCGGCGACAGCGCCCGACAGGCAGCGCTTTACCAGCCGCTGCCCCGACTCTGTCAGCGTGACGACCCGGCGGCGGCCGTCCTCGGGATCTGCCCGCGTTTCCATGAGGCCGCGCCCCGTCAGGCGGTCGACCACGCCCTTGATGGTGGCGCCGTCCATGGCCGTGTTGCGGCCGAGCCGGCTCTGCGACGTCGGCCCGAGCTCGTAGAGCTTGGCGAGGGCCGCCCACTGCATGGGCGTCAGATCCTCGCCCAGCCTGGCGGAGAAGATCGCCACGTGCCGCTGGGTGGCGCGCCGCAGCAGGAATCCCACCTGCTCCTCCAGCCGGTACGCCATCTCGGCCGCTTCGTCGCGGCGGAGAGGCTTCGCGGTCGCCGCCCTGCCCATGCTCAGCGCAGCCCGTCCTCGCCCTTGATCTGGTCCTTGGCGAGCCCGCCGACGCGGGGCAGCGGCCGGCCGCCGTCGGTGACCGCCACGGCGACCAGGATCTCGTCGGCGCGCGGCGCGTCGTTCACCCTGACCTCCATCCCGTCGAAATGGCTGCGCACATAGGCGGCGTCCTTGTGGCCGAGCGGAATGTCGAGCGCGACGCCCGGGCCGCCGCGCTTCTTGGAGGAGGGGATGAGCGCGGCGCCCTTGCCCAGCGTCCTGCGCACCGGCGTGCCGAGCTTCGGATGCAGGATGGCGGCGGCATGCTCGAGTTCGCCGTTCTCGCCGACCGCGGCCGCCTTGCCGTAGCTCTCGACCCTGTCGCCGGGAATGCCGAGCGCCGCCACGGCCTTCTCCGAGAGCAGCGCGCCCAGCTCCTCGCCCACATCGATCAGCTCGGCGAGGTCGTCGACATAGCGGCCGGCACAGGGATTGGCGATCACCGCGAGCGCGGCGGCGCGGCGCACCGGCGGGCTCACCTCGCGGCCCATCTCCGTCCGCGTTTCCTCGACCACGGTGACGATCTTGCGTATCCGCGCCTTCATCGCAGCCCATCCTCCCCCTTGATCTCGCTGGCCTTCAGCCCGCCCACGCGTTCGTGGACGCGGGCGCCCGTCGTCATCACCAGGGCGAGCACGATCTCGTCGGCGCGCGGCGCATCGGCGATCCCCACCTCCATCGCGTCGAAATGGCTGCGCACGTAGGAGGCGTCGATATGGGTGACGGGCACGTCGAGCCGGGTCCCCGGACCCCCCACCTTCTTGGTGGAGGGGACGATCGCCTTGGCGCCGCCCAGCGCTTCGCGCATCGCGTAGCCGCCCGGCACATGCCACAGCGCGCCGTGCTCGATCTCGCCGGCCGCGCCGACGATCGCGCCCTTGCCGTAGCCCTCGATCGATTGCGGATCGCCGCCGAGCGCCGCGATCAGGTCCTGCGCCAGGGCGAGGCCGAGCGGCTTCAGCTCGTCCATGAAGCCGGCGATCTCCGGCTCGTACCGCCCGGCAAAGGGATTGCGGATCACCGCCAGCACGGCGCCCCGCTTCAGCGGCCTCGCCGCCGGCGGACCGCCCTCGTGGAAGATCTCCTCCACCGTCACCAGACGCTTGCGCAGAACGATGTCAGCCATGGGCGAATGCTCTTTCGGAAATGGACGGGAAATGCCGGGCCGGATCGTCGAGCACGATCGTGCGCCCCTGCAGGTGCAGCGCGGCGGAGGCGACGAGGCCGCGCGCCCGGATCGCCTCGGCGCAAGCGAGGCCGGCGGCGAGCGCCGCCGCCACCTCCTCGGGCATCAGATGCCCGACCTGCCGGGTGACGAGCCGGTCGCCGAGATCGCTGTCCGGCTGCAGCTCGGTCGCGGGGACGCGCCGGATCGCAGGGTGGCCGGGCAGGTCGACCGCGTTGGCGATCACCGTCGCGGCCGCGTCGGCCCTGGCGGCGCTCGCCGCCAGCACGGTCACCGCATCGGCGATGCCGAGGGAGAAGCTGCGGCCGCGTCGGCCGGAGGTGGCGATCCCCCGCACCGGATCGCCGGAGGCGATCTCCACGGTGCCGAACAGGGACGGGCGGTCGGGCCGGTCGATCATGCCGACGCCGAACCGCGCGCCGGGGCCGAGATGGAGGGCGATGTCGCCGCCGTTGTTCACATAGGCGCGGGCGAGCCGCGCCGCCCCGGCCATCGCGCCCAGCACCTCCTCCGCCACCGCGCCGGCGACGGCCGCCATGGGCGTGATGAAGCCGTCCGCGGCAAAGGGCGCCACCGCATCGTACATGCGGCGCGCCACCGCGCCGGACAGCGCCGTGCCGCCGGGCATGGCGGGCTCGCGCAGCAGGCGGAGCTCGGCGCAGAGCTCGTCGAGGATCGTTTCGAACCGCGCCGCGGCCGCGCGATAGGCCGCCTGCACGGCCTCCGGCGCGCCGAAGGCCGCCACGATCAGGTCGATCGGCCCGTCCTGCAGATGCAGCCGGCGGCCGTCCGGCAGCAGCGCGACCTGCGCCCGGCTCATCGGAGCGGCTCCGGCCGGTGGGGCGGCAAGGCGGGCCAGGGATTCTCCGCATGCGGCGCGACCCGCGATCGCGCGCCGGCCTGCTGCAGCGCGCCGAGCGGCCGCACCTCGTCGAGATGCCCGCCGAGCGCCGCATAGTCGGAACGCCGCAAGGTGAACTCGATCGGCGCGACCAGCGCCGGGGTCGGCACGTAGCCGAAGGCATCGGCCGGCACGCGGCTCACGTCGACCATGAAGGTGATGCCGCCGCCCGGCCAGACATAGACCGGCGCGCCGCCGCA
>DAIMFL010000026.1:0-22077 GCA_036724615.1 Alphaproteobacteria bacterium
TGCGGTCCGCCGCGCGCCGGCGGTTCCACGGCACGACCAGCACCACGATGATGCCGGCCGCCAGCACGAAGAACGCCGCCGCCGTGACGATCCCGTAGGTCGCCGCCAGCCAGGCGGCGACGGCGATCGCGGCGAACCACGGCACGACGACGTCGGTGGTGCGGAACGAGGGCGAGCCGGCGCGGCTCACCGCCGTCACGTCCACCTCGATCGCGATCCGTCCGGCCGCATGGGCGTCGCGGATCGCCCGGTGCAGCTGCGCCTCGCTCATGCCGCCTTTCCCCGTCCGCCCGTTCCCCGGCCCGTCGGGCCGCGCCGGCGCCATTCGGCCTGGAACGTCCGCCCTTCCGGCGCCGGCAGGTCGCGCACCAAGGTCCAGCCGCCGGCGAGCGGCAGCGATGCGATGCGGCCGGTGCGCCGCCCCAGCAGGCCGAGCACGCCGGCCGCGGCGCGCGTCGCCAGACGGTACAGCGTCGGGCGGCGCGCCAGGAAGGCCCAGAGCCTCAGCGCCGCGCGCGCCCTCGCCGGGGACTGGTGCCGCTCGAACTCCCGCTCGCGCCAGTGCCGCATCATTTTCGGCAGCGGGATCCTGACCGGGCATACCGCCTCGCAGCGGCCGCAGAAAGTGGAGGCGTTCGGCAGATGCCCCGCCTGGTCGATGCCGATCAGGCTCGGCGTCAGCACCGCGCCCATCGGGCCCGGATAGACCCAGCCATAGGCGTGGCCGCCCACCGCCTGATAGACCGGGCAGTGGTTCATGCAGGCGCCGCAGCGTATGCAGCGCAGCATGTCCTGGAACTCGGTGCCCAGCATGGCGCTGCGGCCGTTGTCGAGGATCACGACGTGGAACTCGCGCGGCCCGTCGGGATCGGCGGCGCGCCGCGGCCCGGTGGAGAAGGTCGTGTAGACCGACATCTCCTGGCCGGTCGCCGAGCGGGCCAGCACGCGGATCAGCACGCTCGCGTCCTCGAGCGTCGGCACCATCTTCTCGATCGAGGCGAGGACGACATGCACCCGGGGCAGGGTCTGCGTCAGGTCGCCGTTGCCCTCGTTGGTGACGATCGCGGTCGAGCCGGTCTCGGCGATCATGAAATTGGCGCCGGTGATGCCGACATCGGCGGCGAGGAAGCGGCTCCTGAGCTTCGTCCGCGCCTCGGCGAGCAGCGTCGGCGGCTCGTTTAGCGCGCGGGCCGGATCGAGATCGGCATGGGCGGCGCGGAAGGCGTCCGCCACCTGCTCCATGTTCACGTGGATCGCCGGCGCGATGATGTGGCTCGGCGGCTCGCCGCGCAGCTGGATGATGTACTCGCCGAGATCGGTCTCGACAGGCTCGATACCGTTCGCCGCGAGGTGATCGTTGATGCCGATCTCCTCGCCGATCATCGTCTTGCCCTTGGTGACGGTCTTCGCGCCGGCCTTGCGGCAGATGCCGAGAATGGCGGCGCGCGCCGCCTCGGCATCGTCGCACCAATGCACCTGGCCGCCGTTTTCGATCACCTTCTGCTCGAAGCGCTCCAGATAGACATCGAGATTGGCGAGGGTGTGATCCTTGATGTCGCGCGCGGCGTCGCGCAGCGCCTCGAATTCCGGCAGCCGCGCCGCCGCCTTCGCACGCCGGTCGATGAAGCCGGTCTTGACATGGCCCATCGCCTTCTGCAGCGCCGGATCGGCCAGCGCGGCGCGGGCGTTCTCCTTGAACCGCGGAGAGGCGACCGTCAGCATGGGAATATGTCCCCATGTGGCGAAGTGCGAATCCCCCTCCCCTTGCGGGAGGGGGCAGGGGGAGGGGTCTCGCGCGTGGACACCCGCGCAAAAGTCCTCAGCTGCAAAGGCCCCCTCACCCTCCCATCGCTGCGCGATGGGCCCCTCCCGCTCCCGCGAGGGGAGCGGGTTGGTTGGGCGATGTCCCCGCGTCCATTCAATCCCGGGATCATTCTCGCCCCGCCCCGATCGGCGGGCGGTCCCCCATGTCGGCGAGCACCTCGGCGACGTGGCGCACCGCCACGGCGCGGCCTTCGCGGGTGAGGCGTCCCGCCATGTTGAGGAGGCAGCCCAGGTCGCCGGCGAGGAGGGTGCCGGCGCCGGTCGCCGCCACGTCCGCCGTCTTCTCGCTGACGATCTTGCTGGAGATCTCGGGATACTTGACGCAGAACGCGCCGCCGAAGCCGCAGCAGATCTCGGCCCCGGGCAGCTCGCGCAGCTCGAGCCCGTCGACGCTGCGCAGCAGCCGGCGCGGCTGCGCCTTCACCCCGAGCTCGCGCAGGCCCGAGCAGGAATCGTGATAGGTGACGACGCCGTCGTAGCGTGCCGCCACGCGGTCGAGCCCCATCACGTCAACCAGGAAGGAGACGAGCTCCCAGCTTTTCGCGGCGAGGTCGCGCGCCGCAGCTTCGCGCCCCGTGCCGGCGAAGAGCTCGGGATAATGCACCCGGATCGTCCCGGCGCAGGAACCGCTCGGCGCGACCAGGTATTCCACCCCGGCAAAGGCGTCGAGCACCGTTTCGGCCACCCGCCGGGCGTCGCCGCGGTCGCCCGAGTTCCAGGCTGGCTGGCCGCAGCAGGTCTGCGCCGGCGGCACCACCACGTCGCAGCCGGCGTCCTCCAGCAGCTTCACCGCCGCGAAGCCCACGCTGGGCCGGAACAGATCGACGAGGCAGGTGACGAACAGGCCGACCCGGGGCCGGGCGGCGGGGCGGGGCGAACTCTGCGGCATGCACAACCTTTCGCGACGGCCGGAGCACGAGCCGATCGGCCGGCCGATCGGCAAATCGCGCTCTTCTTCAATGGAGTAGAGCCGCAGCGGCCAGAATGGGGGCGGGACCGCGGGAAGGCAAGCCGCTCAACGGTCCCTGCGGCGCGCCGCCCCGGCGGGTTCAGCTGGCGGTCTGGCGGCGCTCCGCGACCGGCTTCGGCAGGAGCAGGAAATAGCGCCCCGCCTGCTTCATGCCGCCGGCGCGCTCCAGCGCCGCCTCGCCGGTGCCCCAGAAGACATCGCCGCGGATCGGGCCCTTGATGGCGCCGCCGGTGTCCTGCGCAATCATCAGCCGCTGCAGCGGCTGCCCGTTTTCCGGCGTTCCCGCCGGCCAGGTGGTATCGAGCCAGAGCGGCGCGCCGAGCGGCAGGAACCGGGGATCTATTGCGAGGCTCCGCATCGGGGTGAGGGGGACGCTCTGGGCACCGAGCGGACCGTTGGCCTCGGCATCCGGCCCGGTGATTTCCCGGAAGAAGATGTAGCGCGGGTTCTTCTGCATCAGCGCCGATG
This sequence comes from Alphaproteobacteria bacterium, assembly GCA_036724615.1. Taxonomy (GTDB): domain Bacteria; phylum Pseudomonadota; class Alphaproteobacteria; order Dongiales; family Dongiaceae; genus DAIMFL01. The sequence continues at coordinate 3,263 of DAIMFL010000026.1, forward strand.
CCTGGTCCGGGTTCGCCCGCAGCCAGTCGCGGACCGCCTGCATGGACGCGTCCTCCTTGGGCAGGACGCCCATGTCGATGAGGTCGCGGGCGATGCCGCGGAAGGGGTGGCCGTTCGAGGCGGCGAAGCCGACCCGGATCTGCCCGCCCTCGGCGAGCCGCACCCGGCCGGAGCCCTGGATCTGCAGGAAGAAGGCGTCGACCGGATCGGCCACCCAGATGAGCTCGGCCGCCGAGCCGTCGAGTGCTCCGGCGTCGATCGCCGCCCGGTCGGGATAGGGGCGGAGCCGGCCGTCCGCCACGCGGCCGACGATGGACTCGCCCGTCCAGTCGGCCCGGAACTCCCCGAGGTCCACCGTCACCAGGTCGACGGGGCGGCGATAGAGCGGGGTGGCGAAGGTCGCGTCCGGACGGCGCGACCCGTCGAGCTCCGGCTCGTAATAGCCGGTGAAGAGCCCCTGGTCCGTCTCGCCCTGCGGATCCGCCTTCAGCACGGCGAAGGGCGCGAACATCCCGGCGAAGAAGCCGCGCGCAGCCGCATGATCGCCGGCCGGCAGGGCGGCCGCGGCTTCGCAGGGCGCCTGCCAGTCGGCGACCGTCCCGGCGAGCCCGTCCGGCCCGACCGGCCGATCCGCCGGCTGGCGCAGCAGGCGGCCGCAGCTTCGGAGCAGGGCCGGCAGAGCCTCCGCCGTGCGGTCGTCGTTCCAGCCCGGAAGGTCGGAGAATGCCGCGGGTTCGAGGAGCAGCCTGGTCTCGGCCGGGGGCGGCGGCTCCTCCGGCGCGCAGGCGGCGGCGATGAGGAGTGCCGCGACGGCGCAGGCGGCGCGCCCGATGCGCCGCCCCGTCCGGCCTGCGTCCCGCAGCGCCATCTCAGTTCGGGCTGCGGGTCGCGACCAGCGTCCAGTTGGGATCGCGCGCACGGGTATTGCGCGAGAAGGTCCAGATGTCGGTGACCTTGGCGACGGTCGAGGGATCGCCGTCCACCACCCGGCCCTCGGCGTCGCGGGTGACGTTCACCTGCTCCGACACGAACTTCACGGTGACGAGCGCGGTGCGGCCCTGCAGCTCCGCCTCCACGATGTCGGCCGAGGCGATGCCGACCAGCGTGGTCTCCAGCGTCTCCTTCGCCCGCGTGCGCGCCTTGATGGCGTTGTTGAAATTCTCGAACACCTCGTCGCTGAGCAGCGGGCGGAGCGTCGCGGCGTCGCCGGCGGCATAGGCGCCGACGATCATCTCGAACGCGGCGCGCGCGCCGGAGAGGAAGCCGCCCGGGGTGAAGGACGGGTCGGCGCCGCGGATCTGGTCGATGCCGGGCAGGGCGGGGCCGGACTCCACCGGCGCCGCCTCGTCGGCCGCCGAACCGGGCTCGGCCTGGGCCGGGCGGGGACGATCCGGCAGCGGAACGACCTTGTCCCGGGCGGCGTCCTCGCGCGGCGCGACCGGCTTGAAGGGATCGCGCTGGCGCTCGTTCCCGGTGCGGCGCCCCAGGACGCTCCTGAGACGCAGGCCCAGGAACACGGCGATCGCTGCGAAGATGATGATGTCGAAGAACTGAACGCCGTCGCCCATGCCTGCTGCCCGTTCCTGGGGCGAGATGTCCTCGCCCGTTCCGATGCCCGCGCCTTGCCGACACCGCCGTCCATGTCGGGCGGGCGCGGCCGCGGATCCTTCCGCTGGCTGGACCCTCCGGACACGTTCCGCTAGACACCGGCGAAGGCGAATGGGCCGGCCCCGGTTTTCCGGCGGCCGGAGCGCGGCGATCCTATCTATCAGAGATAGGGAATAGCGGAGGCGAGAGCAAGCATGGGCCGCCTGCTGATCATAGCGCTCCTGGCGCTGCCTTTGGCCGAGATCGCCGCCTTCGTGGCGATCGGCAGCGAAATCGGCGTGTTCGCGACCCTGGCGCTGGTCCTGCTGGCCTTCCTGGCGGGGGTGGCGGTGCTGCGCCTCCAGGGCATCGCCACGGCGATCGAGGTGCAGCGCGCCATCGCCCGCGACGAGCTGCCGGCCAGGGCCCTGTTCGATGCCGCCTGCCGGGTGCTGGCCGGGCTGCTTCTCATGCTGCCCGGCTTCGTTTCGGACGCGGTGGCGCTTCTCCTGCTGCTGGGGCCGATCCGCAACGGCCTGTTCCGCATGATCGCCCGGCACGCCGCGGCGCATGGGCGGGTCGATCTCCACATCCGGACGGCGGGGATGCGGCGGGGCCGGCGCGGCACGGTGATCGAGGGCGAATTCGAGGAGGTGGCGGAGCCGGACGGCACGGAACCGGGCGGGGACGGGCCGCCGCCCCCGCTTCCCGGATATCGGGAGGATCGATGAAGGCGAAGGAGGGGCGGGCGTGATCCTGGTCCGGCACGGGCAGTCGCTGTTCAACGTTCATTATGCGCGCACGCGCCGCGATCCGGGGATTCCGGATCCGCCCTTGACCGAGGAGGGGCGCCGTCAGGCCCGCTGCCTGGCGGAGGAGCTGCGGGGAGAGGGCGTGCGGCGGCTGATCGCGAGCCCCTATACCCGGGCCTTGGAGACGGCGTCGATCATCGCCGAGCTGCTCGAGCTGCCGCTCACCGTCGAGGTCAGCGTGCGCGAGCATGCCGCCTTCGTCTGCGACATCGGCACCCCGGCGCGCGAGCTGGCGCAGCGCTGGCCGGCGCTCCGCTTCGACCATATCGAGGACCCGTGGTGGCCGCCGCTCGACGAGACCGAGGCGGCGCTGCGGGCCCGCGCCCAGGCCTTCCGGCGGGCGATGTGCGAGATCGCCGACTGGCGCGAGGTCGCGGTGGTGAGCCACTGGGGCTTCATCCGCGCCCTCACCGGGGTCGAGCTCGCCAACTGCCAGAGCCACCGCTTCGACCCGACCGGGCCGGGCTGAGCCGCTACCCCGCCTGGATCGGGCGGCGTGGCCGCATTGAGCCGGCCGGCGTTCCGTGCTAGCCAATGCGCCCCTTCCGGAGACCGCAGATGACCGACCAGAGTTCCGGCGAGACTCCCGCCCCGGGCGGCCAGGCCGCGCCCCAGCCCGAACCCGGCGCGTCGCCGCAGGCGCCGCTCACGGTGCTCGCCCAGTACGTGAAGGACCTGTCCTTCGAGAACCCGCGCGCGCCCGGCGTCTTCGCCAGCCCCGCCGCCCCGCAGACCAGCGCCTCGGTCACCGTCCAGGTGCATCACCTCGGCGAGCGCAACTACGAAGTCGTGCTCAACATGCAGATCCGGGGCGAGACGGGCGGCGAGCCCGCCTATCTGGTCGAGGTGGTCTATGGCGGGCTGTTCGCCGTCGGCAACGTGGCCAACGAGATGATCGAGCCGCTGCTCATGGTCGAGGCGCCGCGGCTGCTGTTCCCGTTCGCCCGCGGCATCGCCGCCGCGGTGACGCGGGAGGGCGGCTTCCCGCAGGTGCTGATCAATCCGATCGACTTCGCCGCGCTCTATCGCGGCCACCGCCGGCAGCGGACCCAGCAGCCGGCCACTGCCTGACCGCCCGGCGGGGCGGCTCAAGCCAGCCAGATCGGCTCCTTGATCGTGGCGAGAAGCGCCGCGTGGGCGGCGGCTTCCGCCTCGGTCGGCGCGTGCGGACGCGGCGGGCGCACGACGATGGGCGCGCCGCCCGGCAGCGCCGCCGGCGTGACGAGGCCCGCCGGACTCTCGATCCCGGCCAGGTCGAGCCCCGCCTGGCGGCCGCCGACCAGCTCCAGATAGACCTCGGCCAGCAGCTCCGCATCGAGCAGCGCGCCGTGCCGGGTGCGCGCCGAGTTGTCGATGGCGAAGCGCCGGCACAGCGCGTCGAGGCTGGCCTGCGCGCCCGGAAACTTGCGGCGGGCGATCTGCAGCGTGTCGACGATGCGATGGGCGAGGGCCGGCCGCTTCAGCCGGGCGAGCTCCGCGTTGAGGAAGCGGATGTCGAACTCCGCGTTGTGGATCACCAGCGCCGCGTCGCCGATGAACTCCATCAGCCTTTCGACGACCTCCGCGAAACGCGGTTTGTCGGCCAGGAAGGTGGCGGTGAGGCCGTGGACGGCCTCGGCCTCCGCCGGCATGTCCCGCTCGGGATTGACGTAGGCCTGGAAATGCCGGCCGGTCGGCAGGTGATTGAACAGCTCGAGGCAGGCGACCTCGACGATCCGGTGCCCGAGCAGCGGATCGAGTCCGGTGGTCTCGGTGTCGAGGACGATCTCACGCATGGGGACTCCGGCGGCGGGCGGGCTGCGACTCGCGCGCCAGTTTGAGGGCGCGGCGAATCGCGCGCAAGGCGGTCCGCCGGTCGAGCCCGGTCGGGACGACGTAGTCGGCGCGCCGGCGCTTCTCGCCGTCGGGCATCTGGCGCGCCTCGATGCCGGCCAGGCGCTCCTCCGTCATGCCGGGCCGCGCCAGGACGCGGGCGCGCTGCACGAAGCGCGGCGCGGAGACGACGAGGACCGCGTCGCAGCGCGCCTCGCCGCCGGTCTCGAAGAGCAGCGGCACGTCGAGCACGACGAGCGGCCGGCGCGCGGCGCGGGCGCGGGCCAGGAAGCGCCGCGTCCCCCGGCGCACCAGCGGGTGCAGGATCGCCTCGAGCTTCGCGAGCGCCGCGGGATCGCCGAAGACGCGGCGGCCGAGCTCCAGCCGGTCGACCGCGCCGTTCTTGACCACGCCCGGAAAGGCCGCCTCGATGGCGGCGACCGCCGCGCCGCCCTTGCCGCTCAGCCGGTGCACCGCGGCGTCGGCGTCGTGCACCGGCACCTTGAGGCGGCGCAGCACCGACGCCGCGGTGGTCTTGCCCATGCCGATCGAGCCGGTGAGTCCCAGGATCCGCATGAGCTGCTGTCGGCCTAAAGAGTCGCCAGCACATGGGCGCGCAGCGCCGGCGTCACCTGCGGCATCACGCCGAACCAGGCGGCGAAGCCGGGGCGCGCCTGGTGCAGCAGCATGCCGAGCCCGTCCAGCACCCGATGGCCGCGTGCCCGCGCGGCGGCGAGGAGCGGCGTCTCCAGCGGCACATAGACGATGTCGTTGACCAGCGCTGCGCCCGGCAGCCGTGCGAGATCGAGCTCGAGCGGCGGCTGGCCCTTCATCCCGAGACTCGTCGTGTTGACGAGGAGCACCGCCTCGGCGAGCAGATCGGCGCGGCGCGCCCAGTCCGAAACCGCGACGCGCCGGTCGCCGAGATCGGCGGCGAGCCGGTCGGCCCGGTCCCGGCCGCGGTTGAGCAGCCTGATCTGTGGCGCCCCCGCCTCGAGCAGCGCCACGACGACGGCGCGGGCGGCGCCGCCGGCGCCGAGCACCACGGCCGGGCCGTCCGCCGCCGTCCAGCCGCGCGCGCCCGCCTTCAGATTCTCGATGAAGCCGAACCCGTCGGTGTTGCGCCCTTCCAGCGCGCCGGTCTCGTCCGCCACCAGCGTATTGACGGCGCCGATCCGCCGCGCCTCGTCGCTGAGCCGCGCGCAGGCGGCGAGCGCGGCCTCCTTGTGCGGGACGGTGACGTTGGCGCCGCGGAATCCCAGGCGCGGCAGCGCGGCCATGGCCGCGGCGAAATCCTCCGGCCGCACCGGCAGCGGCACATAGGCGCCGTCGATCCCGTGCTCCGCCAGCCAGAAGCCGTGGAGCGACGGCGAGCGGGAATGGGCGACCGGCCAGCCGATGACGCCGGCGAGCCGGGCGGCGCCGGTCAGGGTGCGCGGACCGGGACCCCTCATGCAGGCAGGACCCCGTGATGGCGCAGGAAATCGAGCAGCGGGAGCAGAGGCAGGCCGAGAATGGTGAAATAGTCGCCGTCGACCCGGGCGAAGAGCTGGGCGCCGAGCCCTTCGAGCTGATAGGCGCCGACGGAAGACAGGGCGGCGTCGCCGGCCGCATCGAGATAGGCGTCGATGAATTCGGGGCTGAGCGGCCGCATGGCGAGCGTCGCCGCGCCGATGTGATGCCACAGCCGCTCGCCCCGGCGCAGCACGACGACCGCGGTCACCAGGCGATGCCGGCGGCCGGAGAGCCGGAGCAGCTGGTCGCGGGCGGCGGCCCGGGAGTCCGGCTTGTCGAACCAGCTGCCGTCGCAGTCGAGCATCTGGTCGCAGCCGATGACGAGGGCCTCCGGATGCCGCCGGCTGATCTTCGACGCCTTGAGCTCCGCCAGGGCCTCCGCAACCTGGGCGGCGGAGGCCTTCTCTGCGGCCAGCGAGCGCTTCACCTCCGCCTCGTCCACCGCGGCGGCTTCCTGCGTCGCGCGCACCCCGGCCGCGGCGAGCAGCCGTGCCCGGGGTGCGCTCGCCGAGGCCAGGATCACCGGCGGCGCGCCGTCACCGCCCGGAAGCTCGAGCCGCGGCGCAAGCAGCCGGCCGGCGGAGCCGCCGTCAGGCATGGTCATGGACGCGGCCGCCGGTCTGGTGGGCGCGCAGCATCTGGATGATGGCCGCGGCGGTCTCCTCGATCGAGCGGCGCGACACGTCGATCACGGGCCAGTGCTGCTGCGAGCAGATCCGGCGGGCGAAGGCCACCTCGCGCTTCACCGAATCCAGATCGACATAGTCCGTCTCGTCGTCGCCGGAGAGCAGCCGCAGGCGGTTGCGCCGCACCTGGACCAGCTGCGCCGGGTCCTTGGTCAGCCCGACGATGAGCGGTCGCTTGGCCGAGAGCACCTCCGGCGGCAGCGGACAGTCCGGCACCACCGGCACGTTCGCCGCCTTGATTCCGCGATTGGCGAGATAGATGCAGGTCGGCGTCTTCGAGGTGCGGGAGACGCCGATCAGGACGACGTCGGCATCCTCGTAGTCCGTGCTCGACTGGCCGTCGTCATGCGCCAGGGCGAACTGCATCGCGTCGATGCGCATGAAGTACTCCGCATCGAGCTCGTGCTGGCGGCCCGGCAGGCCGCGCGACTGCAGCCCGAGGAAGCTTCCCAGCGCGCTGATCACCGGATCCAGCACGGGGATGCTCGGCACGCCCAGGCGGCGGCAGCCGTCCTGCAGCCGCTGGCGCAGCTGGTCGTTCACCATGGTGAAGAGCACCAGGCCGGGATTGGCCTCGATTCCCGCCAGGACCTTGGCCATCTGGCCGGGCGTGCGGATCAGCGTCCAGCTGTGCTCGACCGGATGGACGCCTTCGAACTGGACCAGGCAGGCGCGCGCCACGCTGTTGATCGTCTCGCCGGTGGCGTCGGAGACGAGATGGAGATTGAAAGGCGGCACCGGATCAGGGCTCGCGGCCATCGGACGTCTCTCCGGGACAAGGCTGCATCACGTGAATAACCGGGACGGAATCGGCTCCTCGAACCGTTCCTGTGGGCGAAGGTCCCGACATCCGTCTTTCTGTCAGACGGGCGGGCCCTCTGTCCACACCCGCCGAGTCCGGAGGATCGCGGGGGAGCGGGCGGGACGTTGTCCCCACGATTCCGGTTTTGCGCGGCGGCATCCGAGACCGGTAGCAAAGGGGAATCGCCGGACTCGTTCCGGCAGTTATCCGGAGATCGGCGGTCCCGCGGCGTCGGCCGCCGCGTATTGGGTAGGATCTGGGGACGACCGGCAATCCACGACTCCCACAGCCATCCACATCCTCTACAGCCTTTAAGAAGGATTCTTTTATGGTAGGAAGACGGAAGGCGAGCACCGCACGGAACCCCGAAAACATGGCATCCAGGAACAGGCTGCTCCTGCGGGCGCTGCAGGGGCATGCGACGGAACGGCCGCCGTTCTGGCTGATGCGCCAGGCCGGCCGCTATCTGCCGGAATACCGGAAGCTCCGCGCCGAGACCGGGAGCTTCCTCGAGCTGTGCCTGACCCCGGAGGCGGCGGAGGAGGTGACCCTCCAGCCGATCCGCCGTTTCGGGATGGACGGGGCGATCCTGTTCTCGGACATCCTGATGGTGCCGTACGGGCTGGGCCAGAAGGTCGCCTTCGAGGAGGGCCGCGGGCCGGTGCTCGAGCGGATCGCCGCGGCGGACGGGCTCGCCGCCCTGGACCGGACCGGATTTCATGAGCGTGTCGCGCCGGTCTACCAGACCGTGCGGCGGCTGTCCGGGAGCCTGCCGGAGGAGACGACGCTGATCGGGTTCGCCGGCGCCCCCTGGACGGTCGCCAGCTACATGCTGGAAGGCGGCTCGAGCCGCGACTTCGCCGTGATCAAGTCCTGGGCCTATGGCCGGCCGGAGGCCTTCGCCCGGCTGATCGACCTGCTCGTCGAGACGACATCGGAGTATCTGATCCGGCAGATCGCGGCGGGCGCGCAGGCGATCCAGCTGTTCGACAGCTGGGCCGGTGTGCTGGCCGAGCCGGCGCTGCGGCGCTGGTGCCTGGAGCCCAGCCGGCGGATCGTCGCCCGCGTGACGGAGGCGGCCCCGCAGGTGCCGGTCATCCTGTTTCCGCGCGGGGCCGGCCTGCTCTACGACGCCTATGCGGCCGAGGGCGGCGCGGCGGCGCTCAGCCTCGACACGACCGTGCCGCTCGGCTGGGCGGCGGAGCGGCTGCAGCCGAAAGCGGCGCTTCAGGGCAATCTGGACCCGATCGTGCTGGTCCAGGGGGGCGAGGCCTTGGAGCAGGAGATGCGCCGGATCCTGACCGCGCTGTCTGGCGGCGCCTATGTCTTCAATCTCGGCCACGGAATCGTGCCGCAGACGCCGCCGGACCATGTGTCGCGCCTGTCCGAGCTGGTGCGCGGCTGGAAACGCCCGCAGGGGCAGGCGATAACGGCCGGATGAAGGTCGCCGTCGTCCTGTTCAATCTGGGCGGGCCGGACCGGCCGGACGCGGTCGAGCCGTTCCTCTACAACCTGTTCAGCGATCCCTCGATCATCGGCCTGCCCGGCCTGCCGCGCCGGCTGCTGGCCAGGCTGATCTCCCGCCGGCGGGCGCCGGTCGCGCGCCGGATCTATGCCGAGCTCGGCGGCGGATCGCCGCTCCTCGCCAATACCGAGGCGCAGGCGCGGGCGCTCGAGGCGCGCTTCGCGGGCGGCCCGGACGAGCTGCGCGCCTTCCCCTGCATGCGCTACTGGCATCCGATGAGCGACGAGGTGGCCCGCGCGGTGCGCGCGTTCGGGCCGGACCGGATCGTGCTTCTGCCGCTCTATCCGCAGGTCTCGACGACGACGACCGCGTCGTCCCGGCGCGTCTGGCTGGAGGCGGCGAAGGCCGCCGGCCTGACGGCGCCCTGGCGCCTGGTGTGCTGCTATCCGAGCGAGGCGGGTTTCGTCGCCGCAGAGGCGGCGCTGGTCCGCGACGGCCTGGCGGAGGCGGGGCCGGGGGCGCGCGTGCTGTTTTCCGCCCATGGCCTGCCGAAGCGGGTGGTGGCGAAGGGCGACCCGTATCAGGAGCAGGTGGAGCGCACCGCTGCGGCGGTCGCCGCGGCCGCCGGGCTCGCGCCGGGACGCTGGGTCGTCTGCTACCAGAGCCGGGTCGGCCCGCTGGAATGGATCGGGCCCGCCACGGATGCGGAGATCCGCCGGGCCGGCGCCGAAGGCATGCCGGTGGTGGTGGTGCCGATCGCCTTCGTCTCCGAGCATTCCGAGACGCTGGTCGAGCTCGACATCGAATATCGCAGGCTGGCCGCCGAGACCGGCGTTCCGCGCTATGTTCGCGTGCCGACGGTGGGGACGCGGCCGGAGTTCATCGACGGGCTGGCGCGGCTGGTGCGCGCCGCGCTGGCGGAGGATCGCCCGGTGCGTTCCGAATGCGGCGGCCGGCTCTGCGGGCCGGGCTGGGGGGGCTGCCTTCAGGGTCAGGGGAACGCATGACGATCGGTTTTCTGGGGGATCTCTATCCCTGGACCAAGGCGCTGCACATCATCGCGGTGGTCGCCTGGATGGCGGGGCTGCTCTATTTGCCGCGGCTGTTCGTCTATCACTGCGCGGCTCCCGGCGGTTCCGAAACGTCGGAGACGTTCAAGATCATGGAGCGGCGCCTGCTGCGCGGCATCATGAACCCGGCGATGATCGCGACCTGGCTGTTCGGCATCTCGCTGCTGCTGACGCCGGGGGTGGTCGACTGGAGCGCCGGCTGGATCTGGGTGAAGCTCGCCATGGTCGCGGGGCTCACCGTCCAGCATCACCTGCTCACCCGCTGGCTCGAGGCCTTCCGGGCGGACTCCAACACCCGCTCGGCCGGGTTCTACCGGGCGATGAACGAGGTTCCCACGGTGGCGCTCGTCGTCATCGTTGTCATGGTGGTGGTCCGGCCGTTCTGAGGCCCTTGCCGTTCATCCTTTCTAAACCATATTCCCCTAGGATAACGGGTGTTTGACTTGGCGGCCGAGTTTGGCTAAAGCTTCGAACGACCCATTCGGGCCTTCGTCGCCGCGCTCCGATCCAATAAAACCAAGCATCCGCAATGCCGTCCCCGAGCCGGACGGCGCTTTTCCGGGACAGGCGCGCCGGGCGGCGAACCGTCGGAACCGTCCCCGCCGGGCCAAAGGGGGACGACCTGCGGCACGCAGCTCCGGCTGCGGCGCAGCCCGCCAGCCTCTCCCGCCCTCCCCTCCACCTCCCGTCGCCGCACATCCACACGGACATGAACCTTCAGGAACTCAAGCGTAAGTCGCCCGCCGAGCTTCTCGCCTTCGCCGAGGAGCTGCAGATCGAGAACGCCAGCAACCTGCGCAAGCAGGACATGATGTTCGCCATCCTGAAGCAGCTGGCCGAGAACGACGTCGCGATCTATGGCGACGGCGTGCTCGAGATCCTGCAGGACGGGTTCGGCTTTCTCCGCTCGCCCGAGGCGAACTACCTGCCCGGCCCGGACGACATCTACGTCTCGCCGAGCCAGGTGCGCCGCTTCGGCCTCAGGACCGGCGACACGGTCGAGGGGCAGATCCGCTCGCCCAAGGAAGGCGAGCGCTACTTCGCGCTGCTCAAGGTCAACCAGATCAATTTCGAGGCGCCGGACAAGGTCCGCCACCGCATCAACTTCGACAACCTGACGCCGCTCTATCCGGAGGAGCGGCTGAAGATCGAGGTCGAGGATCCGACCAAGAAGGACCTGACCACCCGGGTGATCGACCTGGTGGCGCCGCTCGGCAAGGGGCAGCGCGGGCTGATCGTGGCGCCGCCCAGGACCGGCAAGACGATGATGCTGCAGAACATCGCCCATGCCGTCGCCGCGAACCACCCCGAGTGCTACCTGATCGTGCTGCTGATCGACGAGCGGCCCGAGGAGGTGACCGACATGGCCCGCTCGGTGAAGGGCGAGGTCGTGAGCTCCACCTTCGACGAGCCGGCGGTCCGGCACGTGCAGGTCGCCGAGATGGTGATCGAGAAGGCGAAGCGCCTGGTCGAGCACAAGCGCGACGTGGTGATCCTGCTCGATTCCATCACGCGGCTGGCGCGCGCCTACAACACCGTGGTGCCGTCGTCGGGCAAGGTGCTGACCGGCGGCGTCGACGCCAACGCGCTGCAGCGCCCGAAGCGCTTCTTCGGCGCGGCGCGCAACATCGAGGAAGGCGGCTCGCTGACCATCATCGCCACCGCGCTGATCGACACCGGCAGCCGCATGGACGAGGTGATCTTCGAGGAGTTCAAGGGCACCGGCAATTCCGAGATCATTCTCGACCGCAAGCTCAGCGACAAGCGCACCTTCCCGGCGATCGACATCACCAAGTCCGGCACCCGCAAGGAAGAGCTGCTGGTCGACAAGGGCACGCTCAGCAAGATGTGGGTGCTGCGCCGCATCCTGATGCCGATGGGCGTGACCGACGCGATGGAGTTCCTGGTCGACAAGCTGAAGCAGACCAAGACCAACGCGGACTTCTTCTCGTCGATGAACCAGTAGGACAAGGCCATGCGGCGCGGACCGGTCCCGCGCCGCAGCCGTCTCAGCGCCTGCCCTGGCCCTGCTCGGGCGATGTCCGGCTGCCGTCGCCCAGCGGGCGCTGCATCAGCACGCTGTCGATCCAGCGGCCGAACTTGAATCCGACCGCGCGGAACGTCCCGGCGTGGCGGAAGCCCAGCCGCTCATGGAGCGCGATCGACGCCGCGTTGCCGCTGTCGCCGATCACGGCCACCATCTGGCGCCACGGGCCCGCCTCGCAGCGCTCGATCAGCGCCACCAGCAGGCGCCGGCCGATGCCCCGTCCCGCCACGCCGTCCGCGACATAGACCGAATCCTCGACGGTGTAGCGATAGGCCGGGCGCGGCCGGTACGGCCCGCAATAGCCGTAGCCGGCGACCGTGCCGTCCAGCTCGGCCACCAGATAGGGCAGGCCGAGGGCGAGCACTGCGGCGCGGCGCGACAGCATCTCGTCCAGGCTCGGCGGCGCCTCCTCGAACGAGGCCGCGCCGTGCAGCACGTGATGGGCGTAGATCCTCTGGATGGCCGCCATGTCGGCCTCCGTGCAGTCCCGCAGCCGGATCGCGGCATCGGCGGGCGGCCTGGCCGGGATCTCCAGTGTCACGCGGGCCTGTCCATGGCTGCGCGGCTCAGGCGGGGTAGACGCGCCGGAACATGTCCGGGTAGTCGATCACCAGCCCGTCCGCATCGAGCGGCAGATCGCCGGTGAAGCCGCGGAACGGACCTTCATAAGTGAACAGGCCGCCGTCGGGGCGCAGCTCCACGCAGGTATAGCGCTGCTCGACCGCGCGCAGCCGGAGCGTCGGCACGTCGACATGCAGCACGCGCAGCGCGGCATTCTGGCCGGGCTTCAGCCTGAGGCGGCGGATCGCCAGCGTGTTGGTGAAGGGCGTGACCGCGATGTCGACGTCGTGGCAGGCCTCGAGCCCGGGCAGGATCTCGCCGGAATCGTTCTTCCATTGTCCGCGTCCGGTCGCGCGCAGCGTGCGCACCGCGTTGCCCTGCGGCCCGAGGCAGTCCAGCAGCACCTTGCGGACGCGCCAGTCCATGTCGCACTTGATCTTGTAGTGCAGGCGGAAGGGCTCGCCCTCCACGAGGCCGAGCACGGTGCCGGTCGCCACGTAGCCGATATCGGCGGTGCGCAGGCGCAGATGCTCGAGCCCCGGGCCGTTCCACGGCGCCCAGAACAGCGTGCGGTCGATCGGCTTCGGCGCGACGGGCGCGAGCAGGGTCATGAGAGGTCAGGGGAGGAGAAGGGTGGAGCCGGTGGTGGCGCGCGCCTCGAGCGCGCGATGCGCCTCGGCCGCGTCCCGGAGCGGGAATGTCTGCTTGATCTCGATTTCGACCTTGCCGCTCGCCACCACCTCGAACAGCTCCTCCGCGCCGGCGACGAGATCCGCCCGCTTCGCCGTGTAGGTGGCGAGGGTGGGGCGCGTGACGAAGAGCGAGCCCTTCTGGCTCAGCAGCAGTATGTCGAGCGGCGGCACCGGGCCGGACGCGTTGCCGAAGCTCACCATCATGCCGAGCGGCGCCAGGCAGTCGAGCGAGCCCATGAAGGTGTCCTTGCCCACGCCGTCATAGACCACGTGCACGCCCGCGCCGCCGGTGATCTCGCGCACGCGTCTGGGAAAATCTTCCTTGCGGTAGAGGATCACGTGGTCGCAGCCGCGGCGCTTCGCGAGCGCCGCCTTCTCGTCGGTCCCCGCAGTGCCGATGACCGTGGCGCCGAGATGCTTCGCCCACTGCACCAGGATGAGCCCGACCCCGCCGGCGGCGGCATGGACCAGCACCCGGTCGCCCGGCTTCACCCGATAGGTCCGCCGCAACAGGTACTGCGCGGTGAGCCCCTGCAGCATCATCGCGGCCGCCTGGCGGTCGCCGATCGCGTCGGGCAGCTTGACGACCCGCTCGGCCGGCATGAGCCGCGCCTCGGCATAGGCGCCGAGCGGACCGGAGGCATAGGCGACGCGATCGCCGGGCGCGAGCCCGGCCACGCCCTCGCCGACCGCCTCGACGGTGGCCGCGGCCTCCATGCCGATGCCGGAGGGGAGCTGCACGGGATAGAGCCCGTTGCGGTGATAGACGTCGATGAAGTTGAGGCCGACGGCGCTCTGCCGGAGGAGGACCTGCCCCGGCCCGGGCCGCGGCAGCTCCACCTCTTCCCAGGAGAGGACTTCGGGTCCGCCGGTCTCGTGGATACGGATCGCGTGCGTTGCCATGGCCGCCCGTCTCGCTACGACAGGTTCTTCTTCAGGAAGGCGGCGCTGCGCTCGTTCGCCGCCTGCGCCGCCTCCGCGTTCCAGTGCTTCCCGCCGACCCGGGCGAAGGCGTGCCCGACGCCGGGATAGCTGTAGATCGTCACCATGGAGTTGCGGCCGAGCGCCTGCTTGATCTTCTCCTGCGCCTCCTTGCTGCAGAACTCGTCCTCCTCGGCGATGTGGAGCAGCAGGGGCTTGGTGATGGCGCCGGCCTCGCCCAGCGCGTTCTCGATTCCGACGCCGTAATAGCCGACGCTGCAGTCGGCGTTGGAGCGCGTCGCCATCAGATAGGCGAGCTTGCCGCCCAGGCAGTAGCCGATCGAGCCGACCTTGCCGCTGCAGGCCGGGTGGACGCGCAGGTGATCGACGGCGGCGATGAGATCGTTCACGCCTTTGGCCTCATGGAAGCCCTTGTAGAGCTCGAAGGCGCGAGCCCATTCGGCGTCGGTCTTGTCCGTGAGCTGGATGCCGGGCTCCTGCCGCCAGAACAGGTCGGGGCAGAGCGCGACGTAGCCGCGCGCGGCGAGGCCGTCGCACAGCGCCCGCATCACCGCGTTCACCCCGAAGATCTCCTGGATCACCACCATGCCGGGCGCCCGATGCCCGTCGCCGTCGCCCCGCGGCAGCGCGAGATAGCCGGAGAACTCCCCGTCGGCGGTCTTGATGCTGATATCGGGCATGGGACGGCACCCCCTGTACATGCGGTTTCTTGTTGTGAAGCCCGGCAGGATAGCGTCAAAGCCCGGCCGATGCCATGCGACCGCCTGGCCCCGTCAGATCAGCAGGGCCCCCTCGAGCGCCAGCAGGAAGCTCTTGGTCTCGACCCCGCCGCGTCCGGAATAGCCGCCGCTGCGCCCGCCCCCGGCCACGATGCGGTGACAGGGGATGATGATCGGGATGGGATTGCGGCCGCAGGCGCCGCCGACGGATCGCGCATCGCCGCCCACGCGGCGGGCGACATCGCCATAGGTCAGCGTCTCGCCATAGGGGATCCGGCACATCTCGCGCCAGACCGCCTGGTCGAAATCGCTGCCCGACGGGGCGAGCGGCAGGTCGAAGTCGCGCAGCCGCCTGTCGAAATAGGCCGCGAGCTGGCGCGCCGCCGCGGCGAGCAGCGGCGTTTCCAGCGTCTCGCCCGCTTCCGTCCAGCCCGTCGAGACGATGAGGCCGTCGCGCTCCTCGAGCAGGAACGGGCCGAGGGGCGTGGCGATGCTCATCCGGGCGGTCGGCTGCGCGGTCATGGCGCCAGGATCATCCGTTGGCGAGGGCCTTCGCCAGCCCGGGCGGCTCGGCGATCGGCAGGGAGCAGACCTGGCCGCGGCACACATAGGCGGCGGCCCGGCCTTCCGGCGCCGCCTTGCCGCGGGCGGGATGGCCGTCCGGCAGATCGGCGCCGTCGGGTACGGCGGTCAGGATCCGGTTGGGGAGGGAGACTCCCTGGACGGCGCGCAGGAGCGCCCGCGTATCCTCCGCGTCGGGAGGGCCGACCACGACGACCTGCACCGCCTCCTCGAGAAGCTCGGCGTTGTTGAGCAGCGTGGCGATCGGGAACAGGTTCTGCCGGAGCTCTCCGGAGAAGGCGTCGATCACCTGCTCGGCGCGCGCTTGATAGGCCGTATCGCCGGTCAGATAGAACAGCCTGGCGAGCACCCCGACGATTGTGCCGTTCCCGGAGGGCACGGCCCCGTCGCGCGCGTTGCGCGGCCGGTGGATGAGATCGCCGGCATCGTCGGCCGCGATGTAGTAGCCGCCGGCATCGTCGTCCCAGTAATGCCGGTCGAGCACGGCGACCCAGCTCCGCGCATGCTCGACATAGCCCCGGTCGCCGGTGGCCTCGGCCAAAGCGAGGGCGGCGCGCGCCATGTGGGCATAGTCCTCGAGCAGGGCCGGATGGTCTGCCTTTCCGGCGCGCCAGCTGTGGTGGAGCCGGCCTTCCGCGCCGTTCGGCGCCGCCATCTCGGTGACGACGAACTGGAAGGCATCGACGGCGGCGTCAAGCCAGGCCGGCCCGTCGAACGCCGTCGCCGCGTTGGCGAGCGCCGCGATCATCAGCCCGTTCCAGTCGGCGAGCACCTTGTCGTCCCAGCCCGGCTTCACCCGCTTCTCGCGCGCGCCGAACAGCCGCGCCCGCGCGGCGGCCAGCCCGGCCTCCTCGTCTTCGGAACCGAGCTCGATCCGGTGCAGCCGGTTGAGGATGGTATGGCCCTCCCAATTGCCGCCGGGCCGCACGTCGTAAGCGGCCTTGAACGCCTCCGCGTCCTGGCCGAGCACATCGTCGACGGAGGCTTCGTCCCAGACGTAGAAGCGGCCTTCCTCGCCCTCGCTGTCGGCGTCGAGGCTGCTGGCGAAGCCGCGCTTGCCGCTGCGGCCCGGCGGGGCGCGCATCTCGCGCAGCACCCAGCCGATCGTCTCGTGCACCCGGGCCTCGTAGAGGCGGGAGCGCGTCTCCTGCCAGGCCAGGGTCAGGAGGTCGATCATCTGGGCGTTGTCGTAGAGCATCTTCTCGAAATGCGGGACGAGCCAGCGCTCGTCGACCGAGTAGCGGGCGAAGCCGCCGCCCAGGTGATCGTAGATGCCGCCCTGGCACATATGGTCGAGGGTCACCAGCACGCCGTCGCGGGATTCGGCGTTGCCGCTGCGCTTCCAGGCCCGCCAGAGCAGCTCGAAGATCGGGCAATGCGGAAATTTCGGGGCGCCGCCGATCCCGCCATGGGCCATGTCCATGCCCTTGGTGAAATGCTCGGCGATCTGGTCGAGCAGAGCGGGCGACAGGACGACCGCGGCCTGCGGCCGGGAGAGATTGCCGAGCGCCTCGCGCAGCGCCGTGACGTTCTGCGTCACCTTGTCGGGCTCGCTGCGATAGATGCCGGAGATGGTCTCCAGCACCTGGCGGAAGGACGGCCGGCCCCAGCGCGGCTCCGGCGGGAAATAGGTGCCGCCCCAGAACGGCTCGCCATCGGGGGTGAGGAACATGGTGAGCGGCCAGCCGCCCTGCTGTCCGAGCAGGGCCAGGGCCGATTGATAGATGCCGTCGAGATCCGGACGCTCTTCCCGGTCCACCTTGATGTTCACATAGAGCCGGTTCATGAGCTCGGCCGTGCCGGCATCCTCGAAGCTTTCATGGGCCATGACGTGGCACCAGTGGCAGGCGGCATAGCCGACCGACAGCAGGATGGGCTTCCCCTCGCGCTTCGCCTGGTCCAGGGACGTCCGGTCCCAGGGCTGCCAATGCACCGGGTTGTCCTTGTGCTGCTGCAGGTAGGGGCTGGTGGCCTCGCCGAGACGGTTGCCGGTCATGATCAGATTTCCTCGGGCTGGAGCGGCGCGGACAGGCGCGCCATTGCGGGGGCGCGGCTTGTCGGGTAGAGAAGCCCGACCAGAGAAGTCCGGATCCCTCGTCGAGGGCCTCCCGCATAGTTGTGGCCATGCGGAGGACGGCTCAACCCCAATCTTCCTGGGGTCTCGTGTCCGGGGCCCTTCTCGGCGGGCGGTGGAGCGCAGCCATGAAGATCCATGTCGACATCGACTGCACGCCGGAGGAGGCGCGGAGCTTTTTCGGCCTTCCCGACGTGGTGCCGCTGCAGACGGCGATGATGAAGGAGATCGAGGAGCGGATGCGCGCCGCGCTGCGCAGCACCGATCCGGAGGTCCTGTTCAAGACTTGGCTGCCGGCGAGCCTGCAGGGCTGGGAGCAGCTGCAGGCCTTCTGGCGCGGCATGGGGGCGGGCAGCGCGCCCGGCGGCACGCCCGGCGGCGCCGCCAGGGGCGGCTCCTCCGATCCGGCGAGGGGCAAGCCGGAGCGGCGCGGATGACGGCCGATCCGGCGCCCTATTACCGGGCGCATGTGTTCTGCTGCACCAACGAGCGGCCGGAAGGCCATCGGCGGGGCAGCTGCAAGCGCAAGGGCAGCGACAGGCTGCGCGACTACATGAAGGCGCGGGCGAAGGAGCTCGGCCTCGCCGACGTGCGGATCAATGCCTCGGGATGCCTGGATCGTTGCGAGTGCGGACCGACGATGGTGATCTATCCGGAAGGGGTCTGGTACAGCTATCTCACGCGCGGCGACGTGGACGAGATCCTGGAGGTCCATCTGCGCCAGGGCCGCCGTGTTGCGCGGCTGATGCTGCACCCTGAGGATACCGAGCCGCCGTCCGGCCGCGGCGCCTGATCGCCGCCGGGCGTGCCGGCCGGCGGGCGCGAGCGGGCGGATGGACGCGACCGACACGATTTTCGCCTTGAGCAGCGCGCCGGGACGGGCGGGTATCGCGGTGATCCGCCTGTCCGGCCCGGATGCCGGTGCCGCGCTGCAGAGGCTCACCGGCAGCCCCCTGCCGCCGCCGCGTCGGGCGGCGCTGCGGACGTTTCTGGCACCCGACGGCAATGGGCCGATCGATCGCGGGCTCGCGCTCTGGCTGCCCGGCCCGGCGAGCTTCAGCGGCGAGGACATGGCGGAGCTGCACGTCCATGGCGGGCGCGCCGTTCCGGCGGCCATGTTGGAGGCTCTGGCCGCGGTCCGCGGGCTGCGCCTCGCGGAGCCGGGGGAGTTCTCGCGGCGCGCCTTCGAGAACGGCCGGCTGGATCTCACCGCCGTCGAGGGGATCGCCGACCTCATCGCCGCCGAGACGGAAGCGCAGCGGCGGCAGGCGCTGCGGCAGCTCTCCGGCGAGCTCGGGCGGGTCTACGAGGACTGGCGGGGCCGGCTCATGCGGGTGCTGGCGCATGTCGAGGCCGCCATCGACTTCCCGGAGGAGGGCCTTTTGTTGGATTTTATCGACCGCGTGGCGGCCGAGATCGGCCGGATATCGGCTGAGATTCGTCTGCTTC
>DAIMFL010000026.1:22087-26602 GCA_036724615.1 Alphaproteobacteria bacterium
GGGGCCGGCGCATGCGGGTGCTGGCGCATGTCGAGGCCGCCATCGACTTCCCGGAGGAGGCCTCCCGCAGGACCTGATCGACCGGGTGGCCGCCGAGATCGGCCGGATATCGGCCGAGATGCGGCAGCATCTGGAGGACGGGCGCCGCGGCGAGCGGCTGCGGGAGGGGCTGTCCGTCGCGATCATCGGTCCGCCCAACGCCGGCAAGTCGAGCCTGCTGAACTGGCTGGTGCGGCGCGAGGCGGCGATCGTCTCCGCCACGGCCGGGACCACCCGCGACGTCATCGAGGTGCATCTCGACATCGGCGGCTATCCGGTTCTCCTCGCCGATACGGCGGGGCTGCGGGAGGCGGCGGAGGACGTGGAGCAGGAGGGCGTCCGCCGCGCGCTGCGCCGGGCGGAGACGGCGGATCTGCGGATCGTGCTGCTCGACGCGACGGCGGACGGCCCCGGGCTGATCCTGGAGGAGATCGGGGGCGCGGACGCCGTCCTGCTCGTCAATAAATGCGACCTGCATCCTGCTCCGGGCTGGGCGCCGGACAGCGCCCTGCCGATCAGCGTCAAGACGGGCCAGGGACTCGATCGGCTCCTCCGGACGCTCCAGGACGAGGTCGGGAGACGGATGGCGCTGAGCTCGAGCCCGGCCTTGACCCGACAGCGGCATCGCCAGGCGCTCGAGCAGTGCGGCGAGGCGCTGAGCCGCGCCGGGGCAGGGCTCGACGGCGGAGCTCTGCCCGAGCTGGCGGCGGAAGATGTCCGGCTCGCGGTCCGCAGCCTCGGACGGATCACGGGGAAGACGGATGTGGAAGACATGCTGGACGTGATCTTCGCCGAGTTCTGCATCGGGAAGTGAGTGTTTCACGTGAAACATCGCCGGGCGGGCCTCCGGCGAATTGACCGGGGCGGGTGCGGTTCCTAATGTTCTGCGCCATGGACAGGTACGACGTCATTGTCGTTGGCGGCGGGCACGCGGGCTGCGAAGCGGCGGCGGCGGCGGCGCGAATGGGCGCCCGGACGGCGCTGGTCACCCACCGCGCGGCCACCATCGGCGAGATGTCCTGCAACCCCGCGATCGGCGGGCTGGCCAAGGGGCACCTGGTCCGGGAGATCGATGCGCTCGACGGGATCATGGCGAGGGCGATCGACCGCGCCGGGATCCAGTTCCGGATCCTCAATCGGAGCAAGGGGCCGGCCGTGCGGGGCCCCCGCGCCCAGGCCGACCGGAAGCTCTACCGCACCGCCATACAGACGCTTCTCCGCGAGCAGCCGGGGCTGGACATCCTGGAGGCCGAGGTCGAGGACCTGGTCCTGGACGGGACGGGAGAGGTCGCCGGCATCGTTGCATCGGGCGGGCGGACCATTGGGGCGGGGGCGGTCGTTCTGACCACCGGCACCTTCCTGCGGGGGATCATCCATATCGGCGAGGCACAGATGCCGGCCGGTCGCGTCGGCGAGGCGCCGGCCTTGGCGCTCTCGGCGACGCTGGCGCGGTTCGGCTTCACCCTCGGCCGGCTCAAGACGGGAACGCCGCCCCGGCTGGATGGCCGGACCATCGACCGGGCGGCGCTCGAGCTGCAGCCCGGCGACGATCCGCCCGTGCCGTTCTCCTATCTGACGGAGCGGATCGAAACGCCGCAGCTTCCCTGTCATGTCACCTGGACCAGCCCCGCTGGGCATGCGCTGATCCGGCAGAACCTGCACCGCACGGCGATCTATGGCGGCCGAATCGACAGCGTCGGGCCGCGCTATTGCCCCTCGATCGAGGACAAGGTGGTGCGCTTCGCTGATCGCGCGCGCCATCAGATCTTCCTGGAGCCGGAGGGACTCGACGATCCGACCGTCTATCCCAACGGGATCTCGACCTCGCTGCCGGAAGAGGTGCAGCGGGCGCTGCTCGGCACGATCCCGGGGCTGGAGCGCGCCCGCATGATCCGCCCGGGCTATGCGATCGAGTACGACTTCGTCGATCCTCGGGAGCTCTGGCCGACACTCGAGACCCGGCGGGCGCCGAGACTCTTCTTCGCCGGCCAGATCAACGGCACGACCGGGTATGAGGAGGCGGCGGCCCAGGGTCTCATGGCCGGGGTCAACGCGGCGCTCCGGGCGGGCGGCGGGACCGCCGCCGAGGGTTTCGTGCTCGACCGCGCCGATGCCTATATCGGTGTGCTGATCGACGATCTGGTGACGCGCGGCACGACGGAGCCGTATCGGATGTTCACCTCGCGGGCCGAGTATCGTCTCGTCCTCCGCGCCGACAATGCCGACCAGCGCCTGACCGGAAAGGGGCTGTCGGCGGGCTGCGTCGGACCCGATCGCGCCAGGAGCTTCGCGGCGAAGGAGATCGCCTTGAAGGTGGGGCGGGATCTCGTCACGCGCCTTCAGGCGACGCCGCCGGAGCTGGCACGGCACGGGATTGCCGTGAACCAGGACGGGGTGCGCCGCAGCGCTGCCGCCCTCCTGTCCTATCCGGGTATGGACATCACGCGGCTCCGAGCCGTATGGCCGGAGCTGGAGCAGCTCCGGCCCGATGTGGCGGAGCAGATCGAGATCGACGGCCGCTACGCCGGGTATCTGGAGCGGCAGGAGGCGGACATTCGGGCGTTCCGCCGGGACGAGGCGCTGCGTCTTCCTGCGGATCTGGATTACGACTCGATCGGAAGCCTTTCCGCCGAGATCCGAAGCAAGCTTTCGGCGGTCCGGCCGACCACCCTCGGAGCGGCGGCGCGGATCTCGGGAGTCACCCCGGCGGCCCTGGCGGCCCTGCTGCGGCATGTCCGACGCCATGAGCCGGGACAGAGCCGCCTCTCGGCCTGAGCCGCTCACCCCAGAGCGGTTCCAGCAGGTCACTGGTGTTTCACGTGAAACACTCGGCCGGCTGACGCTCTACGCCGAGCTGCTGCGCAAGTGGCAGGGCGCCATCAACCTGGTGAGCCGCGACAGCCTCGGCGATCTCTGGCGCCGTCATTTCCTGGACTCGGCCCAGCTCATGAAGCTGCTCCCGGCCGGTTGTCGGGTCCTGGTGGATCTCGGGAGCGGGGCCGGGTTCCCGGGGCTGGTCCTTGCCGCCCTTGGCGTGAACGAGGTCCATCTCATCGAATCCGACAGCCGGAAAGCCGTGTTTCTCCGGGAGACGGCGCGGCAGTTGGACCTCTCCGTCCGGGTGCATAACAGCAGAATTGAGGAGGTGCCGGGTTTTCCCGCCGATGCGGTGACGGCTCGGGCCCTGGCGCCGCTCTCCCAACTACTAGATCTAGCGGAGCCCTTCCTCGCCGAACACAGCATCTGCGTATTTTTGAAGGGGAGAGGGGCGGAAGAGGAATTGACCGCGGCCCGGGAAAGTTGGAATATGACCGTCATGCGGCATCCCAGCGCCTCCGATCCGTCCGGCACCCTCCTTCGCCTGGAGCATCTGCATCGTGAGCGAGCTTCCTAGCGCGATCTCTCAAGTGGCCGTTACGCCCGCGAAACGGGCGCGTGTCCTCGCCATGGCCAACCAGAAGGGCGGGGTCGGCAAGACCACGACCGCGATCAACCTGGCCACCGCCCTGGCGGCCTGCGGCAAATCGGTGCTGATCGTCGACGTGGATCCGCAGGGGAACGCGTCCACCGGCCTCGGCATCGATCGGCGGAACCGCGCGGTCACCGCATACCAGGCCCTGATCGAAGGCACCCCGATCGCCGCCGGGACCGTGGCGACACTGGTTCCCGGCCTGACGATCGTACCGGCCTCGGTCGATCTGGTCGGGGCTGAGATCGAGCTCATCGAGCTGCCCCGGCGCGAGTACCGGCTGCGCCAGGCGCTGGCGCCGGTGCTCGGCGACTACGACTTCATCCTGATCGACTGCCCGCCCTCGCTCAGCCTGCTGACCCTCAACGCCCTGGTCGCGGCGGACGCGGTGCTGGTCCCGCTGCAATGCGAGTTCTACGCCCTCGAGGGGTTGAGCCATCTGGTGCGGACGATAGACCGGGTGAAGCGGTCGCTGAATCCCGCCCTGGAGATCCAGGGCGTGGTGCTCACCATGTTCGACCGCCGCAACAATCTCTGCGACCTGGTCGCGGCCGACGTGCGCGGCCATTTCGGCAGCAAGGTCTACGAGACCGTCATCCCGCGGAACGTCCGGGTTTCCGAGGCGCCGTCGCACGGCAAGCCGGTGCTGCTCTACGACATGCGCTGCGCCGGGTCGCAGGCCTATATTCACCTGGCCGGCGAGGTGCTGCGCCGGGAGCAGGCCATGGCCGCCGCGCTCGCCACAGCGGCCTCCTGAGCCTGCCGGGCGGATGGAAGCCTTGAGCGACGACAGCGGCAAGAGGAATCTCGGCCGCGGCCTTTCGGCCCTGCTGGGCGCCGAGAACGAGGACTACGCCTCGCTCGACCGGGTCCGGCTGTCCAAGATGGTGCCGATCGAGCTGGTGCATCCCGGGCCGTTCCAGCCGCGGCAGCGCTTCGACGACGCCCAGCTCCAGGCCCTGGCCGAATCGATCCGGGCGAACGGCATCCTCCAGCCGATCCTGGTC
>DAIMFL010000026.1:26612-29347 GCA_036724615.1 Alphaproteobacteria bacterium
GAACGGCGCTGGCGCGCGGCGCAGATGGCCAAGCTGCACGAGGTGCCGGTCGTCATCCGCGAGCTCGGCGACCGCGAGGCGCTGGAGCTCGCGATCGTCGAGAACGTCCAGCGCCAGGACCTCTCGCCGCTCGAGGAGGCGGAAGGCTATCGCCGGCTGCTCGAGGAGTTCGGCAACACCCAGGAAGAGCTGGCGAAGCATGTCGGCAAGAGCCGCAGCCACATCGCCAACACGATGCGCCTGCTCAACCTTCCCGACAGGGTGAAGGCGCTGCTGGAGGAGGGGAAGCTCAGCGCCGGCCATGCGCGCAGCCTGCTCAATGCCGGCGACGCGGTGGCGCTCGCCGAGAAGGTGGTGGCCAAGGGGCTCAGCGTCCGCGAGACGGAACGGCTGGTCCAGGACGAGCGCAAGCCGGCCGCGCAACGGGCGGGCGGCGGCGCGGCACGGGCGGCGCCGTCCGGCGGCAAGGACGCCGACACCATGGCGCTGGAGCGCGACCTCTCCGCGCTGCTCGGCCTCAAGGTGACGATCAGCTTCCAGGGGGAGGGGGGGTCCCTCACCATCCACTACCGCACCCTGGAGCAGCTCGACGACGTGCTGCAGCGCCTGACCCAGCCCCCCGCCAAAGGGCAAGGGGCCGAAGGGGATTAGCGGCCGCGCCCCGTTTCCGGGGCGAGGCGTGCGATCTCCAGGCAGGCGCGGCGCAGCAGCGCCTCGTCGGGCGCCCCGGTCCGCTTGCAGGCGAGCTCGGCCTCCAGCAGCCGGTCGATCCCGGCGCCGAGCGCCGCCGCGCTCCACCGCCGGACCTGGCGCTGGAAGCGATCGACCACCCGGAAATGCACCGGCGGCCGCAGCGATCTCACCAGCCTGTCGAGATCGCCGCCGGCCGCCGCCGCGGCGCCCGTCTGATGCAGCCGCAGGAAATGACGGGCGACGGCGCGCAGCACGCCGACGGCGGTGGCGCCGTCCTGGAGCGAGCGGGCGATGGCGCGATCGACTGCCAGCACGTCGCCGTCGCCGATCGCGAAGGCCACGTCGTCGAGCGAGGTGACCGCGCTGTCGCCGACGCAGGCGACGGCGTCGTCCAGCCCCACCTCGGGGCCGTGTCCGGCCATGTAGGTCACCAGCTTGTCGAGCTCGGCCCGGCTCACGCCGCGGTCGCCGCCGAGATGCTCCAGCAGGAAGCCGCGCGCCTCCTGCGTCGCCCGGAGCCCGGCCTCGCCCAGAACGGCGTCCCCCCGCCCGCCCCGCGCCCCCCCCGCGTCGGGGTCGCTGGGCTGGGCGGCGGCCTACTTCTCGTATCCTACCCGCACCCGCTGGCTGGCGCGCGGGCCGAGATCGCCCGATTCCACGATCACGAACCCCGCCGGCGACGGACCGGCCAGAAGGGACTGGATGACGGAAGCGAGGGAATCGCCGGCGTCGCGCAGCCGCACGACGCGCCGCCCGCCGGTGAGCGACAGGGCGTTGGCCTCGTCCGAGAGCCGCGCCGGGTCGTCCCGCAGGCTCGATGCCGCGACATCCGCCACCCGGAACGGATCGGCGGCGTCGCCGGCGACAAGCCGGGTCAGCCGCTCCGCCCGCTCCCGCACCAGCCCGCCATCGGGGCCGTAGAGCAGGACGCAGTCGACGCTGGGCGCCTCGAGGAAGGCCTCGATCTGCCGGGCGGCGAGCTTCATGTCCCGGCCGGCTCCCGGCCGGCGGTCAGGGCGCGCCGGCGGCGACCTGCGACAGCGCCACCGCCAGCCGCGCCTGGAGATCGTCGCTCAGCACGTTGATCGCCCGGGCGCGGGCGTCCTCGATCGACACGATCGTGGCGTATTGCGACTCCAGTATGTCGTAGGCCGTGGTGGTGCGGACCTGTCCGGTCGCCAGCACGGTCTCGGCCGAGTCCGCGTCCGGGGTCGCGCGCCGCAGGGTGTAGCGGGCGCTCAGCTGCAGATTGGCGCGCGTCGCGGTCTCGTCGCCGCGGAAGGCCAGCTCCTCCCGCTGCTCCGCCAGGGTGATGGAGAGCAGATATTGCGGATCCGCAGGCTTGCCGGCCGGGTTTAGCCGGTCGCGCAGCTCGTTGTAGAGCAGCTGACCGGAGCGGTCGGCGATCGGCAGGATGCGGATGGCCGCCAGCTCGTCCTGCACGCTGCCGCCGCCGGCGGCACTGCGCTGGCCATAGAGCGGCTGGAAGCCGCATCCCGCCAGGGCGAGCAGCATCAGGCTGAATACCCAAATCCGCCGTGTCGGCATCTGCATGGGACGGGATGGCTCTCGTGGCTCGCCCTTCGACAGGCAGAGGGCGAGGCAACCTATGATCCGGCCTCATCCCGAGCCTGTCGAAGGCCGAGGCCGTTGCGCGGCTGCGCATGGTAGCCGCAGCCGAGCCGCTACACCACGACGTTGACGATGCGGTTCGGCACGACGATCACCTTGCGCGCCGGCTTGCCGGCCATGGCGCGCTGCACATGCTCGTCGGCGAGCGCCGCCTCGCGCGCCGCGGCCTCGACGGAATCGCGCGGCAGCTCGATGGTCGCGCGCAGCTTGCCGTTCACCTGCACCGCGACGGTCACCGTCGCATCCACCACCAGCGCCGGATCCGCCTCCGGCCAGGCGCTGTCGACCAGAAGCGCGTCATGGCCCAGCGTCTGCCAGAGCTCCTCGGCGAGATGCGGCATCATCGGCCCGATCAGCTGCACCAGCGTCTCGCGCGCCTCGCGCAGCGCCCAGCCGCGCCCGCCCTCGAC
>DAIMFL010000027.1:0-28737 GCA_036724615.1 Alphaproteobacteria bacterium
GGTTTGGCTGCGGCGCAATGCCGAACCGGCAAGGCCGGGCGCGTGAGCGCGCGCTCCCGTCAGTCGGGCGTACGTGCCAGCGCGTAGCGGCGCCCGAGCAGGTCTGTGATCCAGATCACAGCGGGTGCCGCGGATCGGCGGGTAAGATGCATCAACGTTCCGATCCGTTGAGGACGCGTCCGCCATGTTTCCGCAGCTCCGCCGCCCCCGTACCCTCTTCCGCACGGATCGCGCCGCGATCGAGATCCGCGTGCGGAGCCGGGGCACCGCCCTGGAAGACTTCTGGAACGCCATGGCCGACGATATGGAGGCGCTGAGCAACGAGGAGCTGCGCGCGGAGCTGGCGCAGTTCAGGCTCCGGGGGCCCAAGGACGTCCATTGACCGGCGCGACGACGGCCGTGTCTCCGCCTCTCTATCGGTAGTAGCTCTCAGGCCCGCCGTACCGTCACCTCGACCCCGTGGACCGAAGTGGAGCCGCCCATGTCGGCCTTGCGGCCCTTGTGCAGCGCGTTGATGTTGGCCCGGCCGTTGACGCCCGTCGCCTCGATCTTCGGCCAGCGCGACTTGCCGGCAAGCGCGGCGCCTGGCGGCACCGCCGCCGCTACCTGGACCGGCAGCACGAGCCGTCCCACATCGCTCTCGACCACCGCCAGATCGCCCTCGGCGAGGCCGCGTGCGGCGGCGTCGTCCGGATGGAGGGTGAGCCGTTCCGGCCCCGCCTTGGCGGCGATCCCCGGATCGTTGCCGTAGCTCGAGTTCATGAGCCAGGGCGAGGCGGGCGAGAGCAGCCGCAGCCGCCCCGCCGCCGGCCGCGGATCGGCGAGCGGCAGCGCCGTGCGCGGATGGCCGTCCCGCTCGGCCCGGTCGGACGCGATCTCGATCTTCCCCGACGGCGTCGGGAAGACGAGATCGGCGAACTGCAGCACCGGCTCCGGGAAGATCGTCGCCGTGCCGACCCGCTTCAGCGCATCGAAATCCCCGCCGAACGGCGTGCCGGCCAGCAGATGGTCGAGGATCGAACGGTCGTCCTCGTAGAGCTCCGGCTCGTTGAATCCCATCGCCGCCGACAACCGCCGGAAGATCTCCTGGTTCGGCAGCGCCTCGCCCATCGGCTCGAGCGCCTTCGCCTGGGCGGAGATCGTCAGGTTGAAATAGCCGGAGACGAGGTCGTCGAACTCGAGAAAGCTCGCCGCCGGCAGCACGTAATCGGCAAAATCGGCGGTGTCCGTCTGGAAGAGATCGACGACCACGGTGAGCAGGTCCTGGCGCTGCAGCGCGCGGTGCAGCGCCGCCTGGTCGGGATTGGATGCGGCGATGTTGATGTTCCAGCAGAACAGGGCGCGGGCCTGCAGCGGGTCCGCCAGGATCTCCGCCAGGTCCATGTGGCTCGCCGTCTTCGCCGGGCCGCGGCGCAGATGGGCGCCGTCCACATAGCCGCCGTCGATGCCCCGTCGGCCGTTGCCGTTCAGGTAGAGGAAGCCGGCGCCGGGCTTCGCCAGGTTGCCGGTCGCGGCCGGGAGCAGCGCCACGGCGCGCATCACGTTGCCGCCCCGCGGCTGGCGCTGCAGCCCCTGGCCCATCCAGAGGAGGGAGGGCCCGCTTCCATAGAGCCGTGCCGCCTCCTCGATCAGCGCGGCGGGCACGCCGGTCTGCGCCTCGCCCCAGGCCGGCGTGCAGGGATCGAGCAGCCGCTCCACCTCCTCCCAGCCGATCGCGTTCGCCGCCAGGAAGGCGCGGTCGATCAGGCCGTCCCGCCGCATTACGCGCAGCATGGCGAAGGCGAGGGCCGCGTCGGTCCCAGGGAAGGGCTGGAGGTGGAGGTCGGCGGCCTCCGCCGTCGCGTGGCGCACGGGGTCGACGACCACCACCTTGCCCGGCGTCTCCTTGAGCCAATAGCGGTGCGCGTGCGGCGCCGAGGCCGAGGGGTTGGCGCCCCAGACCATGACGCAGGCGGAATCCTTCGCCGTGCGCGGGTCGAAGCCCAGCGAGGCGGAGCCGTAGAGATAATCGAGCGCCACCTGACCCGCCATGTTGCAGATCGAGTCCGGCTCGACCTCGCTGGCGCCCAGCCGGTGGAAGAACCGGCTCGGAAAGCCGCCGGCGATGACGGAGCAGGTGCCGGTGTAATGCGTGTGCCACACCGTCTCGGCGCCGTCCCCGGCCACGATCTCCTGGAGCCGCCCCGCGATCTCGGCGAGGCAGATGTCCCAGCTCACCCGCTCGAACCGTCCCTCGCCCTTCGGCCCGACGCGCCGCAGCGGGTGGAGGAGCCGCGTCTCGGGATCGCGCCAGGCGCCGTTATAGGCGATGGCGCATTTGCCGCAGAGCGCGCCGCGGCTCACCGCATGCTCCGGGTCGCCCAGCACCTTCACCTTGCCGTCGCGCGTCACCACGGCGATGCCGCAGGAATCGTAGCAGTCGCGCGGGCAGGTGGTGCGGATGATGCTGCGGGGCTCGGCGCTGTCGGGCATGGGGCTGGTCTCGCTCGCGGAAGGAGCCAGAGTGCGCCCGAAGCGGCTGCGACGCCAGGACCACTTTCACCGGCAGGGCGGGGCCGATGCTGCCCCGCCGCGCCCCCTCGATCTGATAGAGTCGCGCCGGATTTCTCCGGGGCGGCCGCATGACAACCGATCTCGTCCTCGTTCTCGGGCTGCTCGCGGCCGCCGTCGCCATGTTCGCGGTCAACCGGCCGCGCATGGATGCGGTGGCGCTGATCGTCATGGCCGTGCTGCCGCTCACCGGTGTGATTGGCATGGAAGAGGCGCTCGCCGGGTTCAGCGACCCGAACGTCGTGCTCATCGCCGCGCTGTTCGTGATCGGCGAGTCCCTGGTGCGCACCGGCGTCGCGCAGCGGCTCGGCGACTGGCTGATCTCGCGGGCCGGCCGCAGCGAGACGCGCCTCGTCGTGCTGCTGATGCTGATCGTGGCCGGCATCGGATCGGTGATGAGCTCGACCGGCGTCGTCGCGATCTTCATCCCGGTGGTCCTGCGCATCGCGCGGAACACCGGCATCGCGCCGCGACGCCTGATGATGCCGCTCAGCGTCGCCGCCCTGATCAGCGGGATGATGACCCTGGTCGGCACCGCCCCGAACCTCGTCGTCAACGGCGAGCTCGTCCGCCGCGGCTTCGAGGGATTCCACTTCTTCGGCATCACCCCGTTCGGGCTCGCCATGCTGGGGCTGGCCGTCGGCTACATGCTGATCGCCCGGCGCTGGCTGGCGCCGCGGGACGGGGAGGGCGACGCGCCGCCGGCCCGCCCGCATCTCTCCGACTGGATCGAGCAGTACGGCCTGGCGGATCGGGAATACAGGCTGCGCGTCGCGCCGGGCTCGCCGCTCGCCGGCAAGCGGCTGGAGCAGCTCGACCTGCGCGGCAGCGCCGGCGTGAACATCATCGCGATCGAGCGTGCCGGCCGTTTGGGCAGCCGGTTCCTGCGGCCGGCGGCGGCGACCGAGCTGCGGTCCGGCGACGTCCTCCTGCTCGACCTCTTCGCGCCCGCCGTCGAGATCGAGGAGGTGACGCGGCGCTTCGCGCTCGAGAAGCTGCCGCTCTCGGGAAAGTACTTCTCCGACCGGTCGCAGGAGATCGGCATGGCCGAGGTCATGCTGCCGGCGACCTCGAAGCTGATCGGCAAGACCGTGCTGTCCGCGCAGTTCCGCTCGGAATACGGGCTGACCGTGGTGGGCCTCAGGCGCGGCGCCGCCCCCCGCGAGGGCCGGCTGCTCGACGAACCGCTGAAGCTCGGCGATACGCTGCTGCTGGTGGGGCCGTGGAAGGCGATCCGCAGGCTGCAGGCGGACCGCCGGGATCTCATCGTCCTCGACCTTCCGGCGGAGCTCGGCGAGGTGGTTCCGGCGGAAGGCCGCGCGCCCCATGCCCTGGCGGCGCTCGCCGTCACCGTCTTCCTGATGGTGACCGGCCTCGTTCCCAACGTGCAGGCGGCGCTGATCGGCTGCCTGATGCTGGGCCTCCTGCGCTGCATCGATCTCGACGGCGCCTATCGCGCGATCCACTGGCAGACTCTCGTGCTGATCGTGGGCATGCTGCCCTTCTCGATCGCGCTGCAGCGGACCGGCGGCATCGATCTGGCGGCGGGCGCGCTGGCGAGCCTCACCGGCGGGGCCGGCCCGCATCTCGCATTGGCCGTGGTCTTCGTCGCCACCGCCTTGCTCGGCCTCTTCATCTCGAACACGGCGACGGCCGTCTTGATGGCGCCGGTCGCCCTCGGCATCGCCGAGGCGCTGCAGGCCTCGGCCTATCCCTTCGCCATGACCGTCGCGCTGGCCGCCTCCTCGGCCTTCATGACCCCGGTCTCCTCGCCGGTGAACACGCTGGTGGTCGGGCCGGGGCGGTACGGCTTCTTCGATTTCGTGCGGGTCGGCGTGCCCCTGGCGGCGATCGCGCTCGCCGTCACCGTGCTCCTGGTTCCGCTGCTGCTGCCGTTCTGAGGGCGGCGGCAGGCGGCACGGCAACATGGCGCCGCGGCCCCGGCTGGATTAGCATCCGCCGGCCCGCAGGTCGTCCGTTCCGGAGCCCTTCCCTTGCCCACCGATGCCCGCCGCCAGGCGCTGGCCGGCGCCGCCTTCGCCGTGGCGGCCTACGGCTCCTGGGGCCTCAATCCGATCTACTTCAAGGCGCTGGCCGAGGTGCCGGCGCTCGAGATCCTCGGCCACCGCACCGTCTGGTCGGTCCTGCTGCTCGCCGGGCTCATCACCCTGATGCGCCGCTGGCCGGCGGTCGTCGCCGCGCTCACCACGCGCAAGGTTCTGCTCACCCTGCTCGCCACCACCGTGATCCTCGGCGGCAACTGGCTGCTGTTCATCTGGGCGATCAACAGCGGCCGGGTGCTGGAGGCGAGCCTCGGCTATTACATGAACCCGCTGATCAACGTGCTGCTCGGCGTGGTCGCGCTCAAGGAGCGCCTGACCCGGGCGCAGCTCGCGGCCGTGGGGCTCGCGGCCGTCGGGGTCGCCAACCTGGTGGTCCAGGTGGGCGTGGTGCCCTGGGTCTCGCTCGGCCTCGCCGCGTCCTTCGGCATCTACGGGCTGCTGCGCAAGACGGCGGCGGTGGCGAGCGTCGAGGGGCTGTTCGTGGAGGTGCTGCTCCTGCTCCTGCCGTCGCTCGCCTGGCTCGCCTGGCTGGAAGCCGAGGGCACCGGCCATTTCGGCCATGCCGGGGCCTGGATCGACCTGCTGCTGATCCTGGGCGGGCCGATCACCGCGCTGCCACTCATCTGGTTCGCCAGCGCGGCGCGCCGGCTGAAGCTCGGCATCCTGGGCTTCTTCCAGTACCTGGCGCCGACCGGCCAGTTCCTGCTCGCCGTCTTCGTCTACGGCGAGCCGTTCAGCACCGCACGGCTCGTCACCTTCGCGCTGATCTGGACGGCGATCGCGGTGGTCTCCCTCGACAGCCTCGGGCGCATGCGCACGGCGCGCGCCTGAGCCGGGGCTATTCCACCCAGGCGATCCTGAGCACGTTGGTGGCGCCGGGCGTGCCGAAGGGCACGCCCGCGGTCACCACGACGCGCTGCCCGACGGCCGCGATCTCCTGCTCGACCGCGATGCCGCAGGCCTTGATCACCATCTCGGAGAAGCTGTGCACGTCCTCCGTCTGGACGCAATGCGCCCCCCAGACGATGGCGAGCCGCCGCGCCGTCTCGAGCTGCGAGGTGAGGCAGAGGATCATCGGCACGTCCGGGCGCTCGCGCGCGGCGCGCAGCGTGGTCGAGCCCGACGTCGTGTAGGTCACGATCGCCGCGGCGGAGAGGGTGCGGGCGACCTGGGCGGCGGCGGCGCTGATGGCGTCCGAGGCCGTCGCCTCCGGCGCGGGATGCTGCGCGTCCATGATGCGGCGATAGGTCGGGTCATGCTCGACCCGGCGGATGATGCGGTCCATCATCGACACGGCCTCGACCGGGTAGTCGCCGCTCGCCGATTCGGCGGAGAGCATCACCGTATCCGCCCCGTCATAGACGGCGGTGGCGACGTCGGACGCCTCGGCGCGGGTCGGCGCCGGCGCATGCACCATCGATTCCAGCATCTGGGTGGCGACGACGACGGGCTTCCCGGCCAGGCGGCAGGCGCCGACGATCCGCTTCTGCAGCGCCGGCACGTCCTCCGGCGCCATCTCCACGCCGAGATCGCCGCGCGCCACCATCACCGCGTCGGCCTGCTCGATCAGCTCGCCGAGGCAGTCGATCGCCGCCGGCTTCTCGAGCTTCACCATGATCGCCGCGCGGCCGGCGATGAGGCGGCGCGCCTCGGCCACGTCCTCCGGGCGCTGCACGAAGGAGAGGGCGACCCAGTCGACGCCGAGATCGAGGCCGAACCGCAGGTCGGCGCGGTCCTTGTCGGTGAGCGGCGAGAGCGGCAGCACCACGCCCGGCAGGTTCACCCCCTTGCGGTTCGACAGCCGGCCGCCGGTCACCACGCGGGTCTCGGCGAAGTCGGGACCGCAGGCCTCGACCCGCAGCCGGATGCGGCCGTCGTCGAGCAGCAGCTCCGTGCCCACATCGAGCGCCGCCAGCACCTCGGGATGCGGAAGGGTGACGCGCCGTCCGTCGCCGGGCGCATCCGACAGGTCGAGCCGGAAGGGCGAGCGCGCCTCGAGCTCCACCGCGCCGCCTTCAAAGGTGCCGATCCGGAACTTCGGCCCCTGCAGGTCCATCAATATGCCGATCGGGCGGCGAAACTTCGCCTCGACGGAGCGCACCGCCTGGTGGCGCTGCCGGTGCTCCTCATGCGTGCCGTGGCTGAAATTGAGCCGGAACGCGTCGGCCCCGGCGCGGAACAGCTCCTCGATCCGTTCGGGGCTGGTGCTCGAGGGGCCGAGCGTGGCGAGGACCTTGGCCTTGCGATTGCGTCTCATGGCTGACGAACCTAGCCGCGATTCCCCGGACACGAAAACCCCTCAAATGCGCGGCGGCCGGGTTCCGGAGACCAGGATCGCGCGGAAGTCGTTGACGTTGGTGAGGGTGGGGCCGGTCACCACCAGGTCGCCCAGCGCGGCGAAGACGCCGTAGCCGTCGTTGTCGGCGAGCCTTTCCTTCACGTCGATGCCGAGCGCCTGCGCGCGCGCCAGGCTGTCCGGCGCCAGCAGGCAGCCCGCATTGTCCTCCGTGCCGTCGATGCCGTCCGTGTCGGCGGCGAGCGCGTAGATCCCGTCCGCGCCGTCGAGCGCCACGGCGAGGGCCAGCAGGAACTCGGCGTTGCGCCCGCCGCGGCCCGCGCCGCGCACCGTCACGGTGGTCTCGCCGCCCGACAGCAGCACGGCGGGCGCCGGCGCCGGCTGGCCGTGGCGGGCGACCTGCCGCGCGATGCCGGCCATCACCCGTGCGACCTCGCGGGATTCGCCCTCGATGGCGTCGCCGAGGATCACCGGCGTCACGCCCGCCGCGCGGGCGACGCGCGCAGCGGCTTCGAGCGATTCCTGCGGCCGGGCGACGAGGATCGTCTCGCAGCGGGCGAGGCGCGGGTCGCCCGGCTTCGGCGTCTCGTCGCCGCTCTCCAGCCGCCGGGCGACGGCAGGCGGCGGCGTGATCCCGTATTTCGCCAGCACCGCGCGCGCATCGGCGAAGCTCGTGGGATCGGCGACGGTGGGGCCGGAGGCGATCACCGAGGGGTCATCGCCCGGCACGTCGGAGATGAGGAGGCTGACCATGCGGGCCGGCGCGGCCGCCGCGGCGAGCCGCCCGCCCTTGATGGCCGAGAGATGCTTGCGGACGCAGTTCATCTCGCTGATCGTAGCGCCCGACGTCAGCAGCGCCTTGTTGACCGCCTGCTTGTCGGCCAGGGTGAGGCCCGGTCCGGGCAGCGACAGCAGGGCGGAGCCGCCGCCCGAGATCAGGCAGATCACCAGATCGTCGGGGCCGAGGCCCTGAACCTGCTCCAGGATGCGGGCGGCGGCGCGACGGCCCGCCTCGTCCGGCACGGGATGCGCCGCTTCGACCACCTCGATCCGCGGGCAGGGCAGCCCGTGCCCGTAGCGCGTGACCACGGTGCCGGAAAGCGGCCCGGGCCAGTGCGCCTCGACCGCCCTGGCCATGGATGCGGCCGCCTTGCCCGCGCCCACCACGACCGTGCGGCCGGCGGGCGGGCCCGGCAGATGCGGCGGCACGCACCGGGCAGGGTCGGCCGCTTCGCGCGCGGCGTCGAACATGCGGCGCAACAGGCCGCGCGGATCCGTGATCATGGTCAGCCCGCCGGGAACACTCGCGAGTCGGCGGGCGGAGTGTACGCTGCCCGCCGCTACTCCGCAGCCTGGTAGGTGGCGCTCGCCGTGTCGGCGCAGGAGCGGCGATACTGGTCGCGGATGAACTCGAGATGCGCGTTCATCGCGGCCTCCGCCCCGTCCGGATCGCGATCGCGGATCGCCCTGACCACCGCGGCCAGCTGGCGCTGCGCCGTCTGGTCCGCCTCCGGCGTCCCGAGCAGCTCCGACCGCTGGTAATCGAGGGTCGCCTCGATCGTCTCCGCCAGCTTGTCGAAAATGTGCTGGAACACCGCGCTGCCGGTGGCCCGTGCGATCGCCCGCATGAGCGCCATGTCGTCCGCCGCCTTGCGGTGTGGACCATCCAGCGGGCGCATCGCCTGGCTCAGCAGCTGCTCCAGCTCCGCGACATGCTGCGGGCTGGCAGCTTCCGCCGCCCGACGGGCGGCCCAGCCTTCGAGCCGCGACCGGATGGCGATCAGATCGGACAGATTGTCGCCGTTGAGCCGGATGAGCTGGGTGACGCCCGGGTCGACCTCGAGCGCCGCGGCGAGCAGCCGCGTGCCGCCGCCCTGGACCGCCGAGACCAGCCCCTGCTCCTTGAGCTGCTGGAGCGCCGCACGGATCGAGACCCGGCTGACGCCCATCATCGTGGCGAGTTGACGTTCGCCGGGCAGACGTTCGCCCGGCGTGATGCGGCCGTCGGCGATCAGCTTCAGCAGCTCCGAGGCCACTCTGTCGGAGACTCTTTCGCGTGGAATCTCGCGGAACCGCGCGTCAGACCCATGCGATACCGAACGCGTTGCGTTCACGGCTTCCCCCCTTGGCCAGCACATAGGATCGAACTAATACCCAGCGATGCAGGGCCCCCTCCTGCGTCTCGCTT
Source organism: Alphaproteobacteria bacterium (assembly GCA_036724615.1). Taxonomy (GTDB): domain Bacteria; phylum Pseudomonadota; class Alphaproteobacteria; order Dongiales; family Dongiaceae; genus DAIMFL01. The sequence goes on from DAIMFL010000027.1 coordinate 9,098, forward strand.
GGTAGGACCAGCGGATGGTAAGTGAACTGATAATTCGCGGTCAAGACCAGTGCGACAATCTGGTCTGCTTTGGGAAGAACTTCCGGGCGGGTGTCTCGCCAAAGTCGTTAATAAATGGTTAACACCCTTAGCCATAATGCGAATCCGAACAAAACTGATCCGCTATTGCCGCCTTGGTAAGTCGTCCTAACGGAAAAAAAGGCGCGCAGGCAGGTCAGGAATCCTTCCGGATTCCGATGGGCATGGTTTCTGGATTGACCAGAGACCGGGGCAGACCAGTTTTGGGGCGTCGGGCTAGACCAGCTGAAAGCCGTGCCGGTACGGATCGCGGTCGTCGATGAAGATGGTGTTGAAGCCGGTGATGCGGGCCCAGCCCTCGATGCTCGGCACGATGGCCGGATGGTTGCCGACCCTGGCCTCGGCCTCGACACGGCCGTTGAACAGGCTGCCGATGATGCTCTCGTGGACGAACTCGTCGCCGACCTTGAGGCGGCCCTTGGCGGCGAGCTGGGCCATGCGGGCCGAGGTGCCGGTGCCGCAGGGGCTGCGGTCGATCGCCTTGTCGCCGTAGAACACGGCGTTGCGCGCATGGGCCTTGGGATCGCGCGGCCGGCCGGTCCAGAGCAGATGGCTCACGCCGCGGATCGTCGGGTTCTCCGGATGGACGTATTCGCCGGTCTCGTTGAGCCGCTTGCGCAGGATGGGCGAGAGGCGCTGGATGTCCGCCGGGGCCAGGTCCTCGAGATCGCGATAATTCTTCTGCGGCTCGACGATCGCGTAGAAATTGCCGCCATAGGCGACGTCGACCACGAGCGGGCCCAGATCGGGGCAGACGCCCTCGACCTCGGTCGCGTGCAGATAGGACGCGATGTTGCGGATGCGCACCGCGTCCACATGAGGGCCGTTCCGGGTATAGGTCGCCGTCACCACCCCCGCCGGGGCGTCGAGCAGCAGCCTGCCCTCCTCGCGCGGGCTGACCAGGCCGCGCTCCAGCGCCACCGTCACCGTGCCGATCGTGCCGTGCCCGCACATGGGCAGGCAGCCGCTGGTCTCGATGAAGACGATGCCGATGTCGCAGTCCGCGCGGGTCGAGGGGTAGAGGATGCTGCCGGACATCATGTCGTGGCCGCGCGGCTCGAACATGAGCCCGGTGCGGATCCAGTCGTAGTCGCGCATGAAGGCCTGCCGCCGCTCGCTGGCGCTGGACGCCGGCAGCACCGGGCCGCCCCCCGCCACCACCCGGACCGGGTTGCCGCAGGTATGGGCGTCGATGCAGAAGAAGGTGTGGCTGGCCATGAGGGTGCCTGGCCCTCGTGCTTCGACAGGCTCAGCACGAGGAGAAAAGAAGACATCGAGCCTCGTCCTGAGCTTGTCGAAGGGCGAGGCGTCGCTCGGCGCGTATCTATGCCTCTGGAACAGCCGCCGTCAATCGGCCCCGCGTGCCTTGCTGGCGCTCGGGCGATCTGGTCATATCGGCCCATGGCGAATGGCGCGAGACCGGCGGAACGTATGGCGGCGGCGCGTGCGGCGCTGCTCGGCCCCGACGACCCGCCTCCGTTCGAGATCGTGAACCGGGACGGCGCCGCGCGCGCGGTGCTGATCTGCGATCACGCCGGGCGGGCGATCCCGAAGGCGCTCGGCACGCTCGGCCTCGACGAGGCGGCGCTGTGGCGCCACATCGCCTGGGACATCGGCATCGCGGACGTCACGCGGATGCTGGCGCGCAGCCTCGACGCCCCGGCGGTGCTCGGCAGCTATTCCCGGCTCGTCATCGATTGCAACCGGAGGCTCGGCGATCCGACCTCGATCGCCCAGGAAAGCGACGGGGTGGAGGTGCCGGGCAATCGCGGCCTCGGCCCGGCGGAGCGCGAGGCGCGGGCGGAGGCCTGCTTCGTGCCCTACCACGCGGCGATCGCCGGGCTGGTCGAAGGCCGCCGGCGCGCCGGCATCCAGCTCGCTCTCGTCTCGATGCACAGTTTCACCCCGGTGATGAACGGCTTCGAGCGGCCCTGGCATGTCGGCATATTGTGGAATCGCGACGGCCGCCTGCCGAAGCCGCTGATGGCGCGGCTCGCCGCCGAGCCCGGCATCTGCGTCGGCGACAACGAGCCTTATACCGGCCGCGACGAGCACGGCTACTCGATCTATGTGCACGGCCAGGACCTGGGTCTTCCCCATGTGCTGATCGAGCTGCGGCAGGACCTGATCGACACCCGCCACGGCGCCGAGGAATGGGCCGAGCGCCTCGGGCGCATCCTGGCCGAGCTGCTGGCCGACGAGGGGCTCTACCGGGCCGAGCAGGACTGAGATGGTCGCCGAGCCGGCCTTCACCGTCGGCATCGAGGAGGAATACCTCCTGGTCGACCGCGGCACGCGGGACCTGGTCGGCGATCCGCCGATCACGCTGCTCGAGGAATGCCAGGCGCTGCTCGAAGGGCGGGCGAGCCCGGAGTTCCTGCGCTGCCAGATCGAGGTCGGGACCAATGTCTGCGAGACCATGGCGGAGGCGCGCGCCGATCTCGCACGGCTGCGGACGACGGTCGCCGAGGTGGCGGCCCGCCACGGCCTCGCCCTCATCGCCGCCTCGACCCATCCCTTCGCCACCTGGGACGCGCAGCGCCAGACCGACAAGGCGCGCTATCACGAGATCGCCCGCGACATCCAGGCGCCGGCGCGCCGGCTCACCATCTGCGGCATGCATGTGCATGTCGGCATCGCCGACCCCGACCTCAGGATCGATCTGATGAGCCAGGCGGCCTATTTCCTGCCGCACCTGCTGGCGCTCAGCACCTCGTCGCCGTTCTGGCGCGGTCTCGACACCGGTCTCCGATCCTATCGCATCGCGGTGTTCGACGAGCTGCCGCGCACCGGCCTGCCGGAGCAGTTCGACAGCTACGGCGAGTTCGAGCGCCATCTGCGCGTCCTGGTCGAGGCCGGCATCATCGAGGACGGCAGCCGGCTGTGGTGGGACATCAGGCCGAGCGTGCGCTTCCCGACCCTGGAGATGCGGATCAGCGACGTCTGCACCCGGCTCGACGACGGCATCGCCATCGCCGCCCTCTATCGCTGCATCCTGCGCATGCTGTGGCGGCTCCGGCGGCGCAATCAGCGCTGGCGGCGCTATGCCGCGATGCTGATCAACGAGAACCGGTGGCGCGCCCAGCGCTACGGCATCGACGCCGGGCTGATCGATTTCGGCCGGGGCGAGCTGGTGCCCTATCCCGAGCTGCTCGAGGAGCTCATCGCGCTCGTCTCCGAAGACGCCGCCTGTTTCGGCTGCGCCGCGGAGATCGCGAAGGCAAGGGACATCCTGGCGCGCGGCACCAGCGCGCATCGCCAGCTCGCGCTCTATCGCGCGCGCATCGAGGCCGGCGACGTGCCCAGACAGGCGCTCGAGGCCGTGGTGGACTGGCTGGCCGAGGAGACGTTGACAGGGATCAAAGACTGACGTCCGCGCCGGGCCCCATTCTGCGCGGCGCGGTTTCCGTTCCGTCCAGCCTTGGCCGAGGCCGATCGTCGTGACCCCCACACAGCCTGCGCTGCGGCGCGTCCTCGGCACGCCGCTCCTGATCTTCTACGGCCTCGGCGTGATCATCGGCGCCGGGATCTATGTCCTCGTCGGCACGGTGATCGGCGCGGCCGGCACGGCGGCGCCCTGGGCCTTCGTTCTGGCGGGCGCCCTGGCCGGGCTCACCGGCCTCTCCTATGCCGAGCTGGCCGTCCGTTTCCCGGAGGCGGCGGGGGCGGCGGCCTATGTGAAGGAAGCCTTCGGCTCCGACCGGCTGTCGCAGCTCACCGGCCTCGCGGTCGCCGCCGTCGTCGTCGTCAGCACCGCCTCGATCGCCCGCGGCAGCATCGGCTATGTACAGGTCTTCCTGCCGTTGCCGGGCGCGGCGATCGCCGGCGGGGTCGTGCTGCTGTTCACCGCCGTGGCCTGCCTCGGCGTGCGCGAGAGCGTGGGCATGGCGGCGGTCATGACGGCGATCGAGGTGGGCGGGCTGGTGCTGGTCCTGGCGGCCGGCTGGCAGCTTCTTGGAGGCGCGCCGGTGCGGCTCGACGAGCTCGTTCCCGCCGCGCCGGCGGCCTGGGCGGCGCTCGTCTCCGGCGCCTTCCTCGCGTTCTTCGCCTTCATCGGGTTCGAGAACCTGGCCAACATGGCGGAGGAGGCGCGCGACCCCGAGCGCAGCCTGCCGCGCGCCATCCTGGCGAGCCTCGGCATCAGCGCCGTTCTCTATGCCGCGGTGACGGCGGTGGCGATCCTCGCCGTGCCGGCGGCGGAGCTGGCGGCCTCCGCCGCGCCGCTCCTGCTCATGGCGCGGCACGCGGCGTGGTTCTCGCCGGAGGTGTTCTCGGCGATCGCCATCGTCGCGGTGGCGAACGGGGTGCTGATCGAGATCGTCATGCTGGGCCGGCTGCTCTACGGCATGGCGCGGCGCGGTCTCCTGCCGCGGGCGCTCGCCGCCGTGGCGTCGCGCCAGCGCACGCCGGTCCGCGCCACCATCCTCGGCGGGGCGGTCATCTTCGTGCTGACGGTGACGCTGCCCTTCGTCTCGCTGGTGGTGGTGAGCAGCACCATCACGCTGCTCGTCTTCGCCGTGGTGAACGTCGCGCTCTGGCGCCTGCAGACTCTGCGGCCGCGCAGCAGCGGCTTCCGCGTGCCGCGCGCCATTCCGCCGATCGCCGCCGTCGCCAACGTGGCGCTCGCCGCCGCCCAGCTTCTGGGCTGATCGCGGCCCGGCCCGCGCCGGGCAGGGTCATTCGTCGGCGCCGTCGGGCTCCAGCGTGCCGGAGAAGAGCTTCCACGCGCCGGCCGCGTCCAGGAACGGGAGCGACGGGTAGTCGGTGATCACGAGCCCGCCATCCACCACCAGCACCGCGCCGGTGACGAAGGAGGCCTCGTCGGAGGCGAGGAACAGCACGGCCTTCGCGATCTCCTCCGGCGTGCCCATGCGGCCGAGGAGCGAGGCCGCCTTCTCCCAGTCCTCCGCGGCGCCGCTCCCCTGGGTGGCATCGGTCTTGATCCAGCCCGGCGACACGGCATTGGCGCGGATGCCATAGGGCGCGCCTTCGACGGCCAGCGCGCGGGTGAGCGCCTCGAGCGCCGCCTTGGCGACGCCGTAGCTGCCCCAGTTGCCGTGGAAGGTGGCGGTGGAGGAGATGTTGACGATGGCGCCGCCGCCGGCCGCGCGCAGCGCCGGCATGGCATAGGCGGAGACGTAGTAGGCCGCCTCCAGGTTCGGCCCCATGATCTTCCTGAGCCGCGCGCCGGGCCCGTCGTCGCGGGCGATGGCGGTGCGCCGGGCGCCGCTGCCGGCATTGTTGACGACGACGTCGAGCCGGCCGAAGCGCTCGCGCGCCTGGTCGACGAGCCGCGCCGCCTCCGCCTCCACGGCGATGTCGCCCGGGAAGAAATCGGCCTCCGCGCCGAGGCGGCGCAGCTCCGCGCAGGTATCCGCGCCCTTCGCGGCGTCGCGGCCGGCCAGCGCCACCCGGGCGCCCTCGCGGGCCGCTTCGCGCACGATCCCGCGGCCGATCCCGGAATTGCCGCCGGTCACCAGCACGACCTTGCCCTTCATTCGCATGACCGATCCTCGCTTCCTTGCCCGGGCTTCGCGGCCGGCCCGGCGAATTCGTCCGCGCCGGGCTTGAAGCTCGGCCGCACGGGCGTGGCGATCGCCGGTCCCGCCGCGCCGCGCCGGCTGCGCCGGTGCTCCGAGACGACCAGCACGACGCTCGCCAGGACGATGAGCCCGGCGCCGAGAAAGACGGATTCGCTCGGCACGTCGCTCCAGATCAGATAGCCGAGCAGGAACGCCCAGGCGAGCGCGGTGTACTCGCAGGGCGCGATGGCCGAGGCGGGCGCCAGGCGGAAGCCCTCGAACAGCAGGTACTGGCCGGCGCCGCTCAGCACGCCGAGGCCGACCATGAGCAGCCAGCCCTCCATGTCCGGCGCGCTCCACATCCACGGCATGGTCGCGCCGGTGAGCAGCAGGAACGCGCCGTTGCTGAACAGCATCTGGTTGAGCGTGGTCTCGTAGGCCATGATCTGGCGGATCAGGATGTTCGACCACGCCCACAGGGCGGCGGCAACGAGCACGAGCGCCGCCGGCAACAGGTCGGGGCGGCCGGTCGGGTCGGCCGCCACGATCACGCCGAGGAAGCCGACGCCGATCGCGATCCATCGCGCCGCATAGACCCGTTCCCGGAGGATGAGGATCGACAGCACGGTCACGAAGATCGGCGCGGCGTAGTAGAGCGTGGTGAGCTCGGCGAGGCCGAGATGGCGCGCCGCGGTGTAGTAGCAGAGCCAGGCGGCGAGGATCACCAGGGCGCGCAGCAGCAGCGGCCCCTTGTTCCGGCTGCCGAGCGCGGCGCCGACGCCGCTGCGGCCCGCGATGAGCACGAGGAGCGCGGTCAGGGTCAGGCTGCGGACGAACAGCACCTGCCAGACCGCGTAGTCCTCGACCAGCCACTTGACCGCCGCGTCCTGGAGCGAGAACAGGCCGTAGCCGGCGATGCCGAGCCCAACCCCGGCCAGGACTCCGCTGCTGGTCGACGAATCGCGCGTGAGGGTCAAGACTGCTCCGCTGGCCGGACGGACCCGGGGCCGTCATCGGGTTCGTCGTCACCTAGCACGGCGCCAGGGCCGCGACCAGAGACGATCGGCGGCGTGCCGGCGCGGCTGGCGGAACCCGGCGAACAGGCCTATATCCTGCGCATCGCATCTGGAGGACCGACGGATGGACGAGAAGACCCGCACCGAGCTCGAGGCCGCCGCATTCCGCGCGCTGGTGGACCATTTGCGAAACCGCACGGACGTGCAGAACATCGATCTCATGAACCTCGCCGGGTTCTGCCGCAACTGCCTGTCCAAATGGTACCGCGCGGCGGCGGAAGAGCGGGGCATCGGCATGTCCTATGACGAGGCGCGCGAGATCGTCTACGGCATGCCCTACGACGAGTGGAAGGCGAAGCACCAGACCGAGGCGACCGAGGCGCAGAAGAAGGCCTTCGCCGCCACCCACCCGCAGCACGGCCACTGATCTCGGCCGCGAGGTCGGCGGGTCCTCTTGGCGACCGTGCCGGCCTCGACGGGGGACTTGGACGAGCATCCTGCGTGCTTCGACAAGCTCGGCACGAGGTATTTTTCTTTCTGCCACAAAGACTCTCCCTCATCCTGAGCCCGTCGCAGGATGAGGGGCCGCAAGCCCGAGCCTGACGAGGACGAGGGGGCCGCGGAGCGCGCCGATGCTGTCGCGCGCGGTCTTGCCCCCTCGCGGCCGGCTCGGTATTGTCGCGCCCGCGCCGGGGACCCCTGCGGCGCGACAATCCATGCGAGCCTGGAGCAGAACGGGATGGCCGACGTCGGCGGAATCGCGGCGGACCGCTTGCGGTCCTTCATCGAACGGATCGAGCGCCTCGAGGAGGAGAAGGCGGCGCTCTCGGGCGACATCCGCGAGGTCTATGCCGAGGCCAAGGGGACCGGGTTCGACACCAAGATCATGCGGCAGATCGTCCGCCTGCGGAAGATGGACGAGAGCTCGCGCCAGGAGCAGGACGAGCTCCTGGAGCTCTATCGCCGCGCGATCGGCATGGAGTGACCCGCCGGCGGGCTCACGTCATCGCCTTCAGGTGATCCGCCAGGCGGATCGCCAGGGCGACGATGGTGAAGGTCGGGTTGCCGGCCCCGCCGGTGGCGAAGACCGAGCTGCCGGCGACGAACAGGTTGTCGATGCCGTGCACGCGGCAATCCCGGTCCACCACGCCGAGTCGCGGATCCTCGCTCATCCGGGTCGTGCCCATGTGATGGTTGCCGCCCCACAGCCCGTCGCCCCAGCGGTCGTGGTCCGCAGCCAGCCAGTCGCGGAGCTGGATGCGCCCGAGCCCGAGGCGCCCCAGCTCCATGCCGACGAGCTCGTTGCCCATGCGCATGGTGCGCTTGTCGGTCTCGGTCAGGCGCCAGTCGAGCTTCACCATGCGCTGGCCGAGCGCATCGCGCGCCTCGGTCAGCGCCACGCGGCTGTCGGGGTTGGGCTCCTGCTCCGAGATGGAGAAGATCGTGAGGGTGTTGCTGGCCAGCTCGCGCAGCGGCGCACGGCCGCGCAGCCGCTCGAAGGCGCTGACCGCCGCGTTGTCGAGGTCGGTGATGACGTTCCAGACGTCGGAGAGGTGGTCCTCGCTCCCGCCGCGCACGAGCCGGTTGAGCGACGGATAGCCGGCCTCGGCGTCGATGTCGAACTCCAGCGCGCCGATATAGTCGTTGATGCGATGGGCCGCCTTCGCGGTCGGGGTGACGGCGAGGGTCGGGCTCAGGCTCGCATCGCCGATGTTGAAGCCGCTGTAGTCGGCGACCGTCTCGAAGTCGCCGGTGAGGATTCCGTAGGCCGAGGTCAGATGCGCGTGCTCCATGAAGCAGCGCCCGACCATGTCGTGGCGATTGCCGAGCCCGCCGCGCTCCGCCTCGTCGGAGAGCAGCAGGATGCGCGCATTCTCGATTCCGCCGCAGGCGAGCACGAACTGCCGGGCCCGCACCCGCCCGGTCGCGCCGGAAAGCGAGGCGATGCGCAGGCCGGTCACGTGGCGCGCGTCCTCGGACGCCTCGATGGCCGTGACATTGGCATAGAGCAGGACGTCTATGTTCGCCGACTCGGCGATCGCGCTGCGATAGCGCTGCCCGAAGCGGGTCGGCGGGCTCCACTGCGCGATGCGCGTCTCGAGACGCTGCGGATCGGTCGGCAGGGCGCGCAGCCGGCCCGGCTCGTAGCGCGCGGGGTCGAACAGGTTCTCGCCGGAGAGCTCGAAATAGGGCCGCGCGCGGCCGTAGAACGCGTCGAGCTCGGCGCGCCGGATCGGCCAGCCGCTGTACTTGGTCCAGGGCCGCGGCTCGAAGTCCCAGGCGGTGAGCGGCTGGCAGCGGCCGGTCCAGTGATTGGTGGTGCCGCCGAAGAAGCGGAGTCGGCAGGCGGCGAGCGGCCAATACTCCATGGCGCCGAGCTCGCCCTCGTAGAGGCCCTGGGTCTCCGCGTCGAATTCGAAGCCGCCGGACTCGACCAGCACCACCTTGGCGCGATGGCCGGCGAGCTCCGTGGCGAGGGTGATGCCGGCGGCGCCGGCGCCGATGATGCAGATATCGGCCTCGACCAGGCCGGGCTCCGGCGCGGCGCTGAAGTCGCGGATCATGCGCGCGCTCTGCCCTCGGCCGCGGCGGCGTAGGAGAGGGCGAGCTCGGTCCGGGCGAGCACCCAGCCGTCGAGCAGGAACACGCGGCCGGCGGCGAAATCCGCGCTGATCGCCTGCCGCAGTGCAGCGGCGAGCCGGGTGCTGCTGCCGCCCGCGGCGCAGAGCCGGCGGATCGCGTCGAGCTCCGGCGCGAAGGCTTCCTCGACCCGGTCGCGGCCGCCGCAGCAGGCCTCGAGCCGCGCCGCGAGCTTCGCGGCCGGGTCGGACGGGACGACGGAGCGGATCAGGCTGGGACTGGGCGCCGTGGCGCGCCGGGAGGGCAGCAGAAGCGCAGCGCCGACCCCGGCCAGAAGCCGCAGAGCCGCACGCCTGCCGATGGAGTAGGACCGAGCCCGCATGCCGTCCCCTGCCCTCCGGAGCACCGCCCCAGCATCCGCATGCCCGGGGCCCCGGCCCGTGGCATTTCGCGGGCAGCCGCACAGTGCGTCACGCCGCTGGACGGCGGACCCCGGACACAGAAACGCCACAACAGGCAGAAAGGTTCCGGACGATCACTCGTCCCAGTGGTGGCAGGCCACCTGGTGCCCGGGACCGATCGGCAGCAGCGGCGGCATCTCCTGCGCGCAGATCTCGGTGGCCTTGGGGCACCGGGTGCGGAACGGGCAGCCGGAGGGCGGGGCGAGCGGCGAGGGCAGGTCGCCCGTCAGCACCATCCGGCGGCGGGCGCGCTCGAGGTCGGGATCGGGGATCGGCACGGCCGAGATCAGGGCCTGAGTATAGGGATGGCGCGGGTTCCGGTAGAGCTCGTCCCGGTCCGCGAGCTCCACGACCTTGCCCAGATACAGCACCATGATCCGGTGGCTGATATGCCGCACGACGGCCAGGTTGTGCGAGATGAAGATCAGCGCCATCCCCGTCTCGCGCTGCAGATCCATCAGCAGATTGACGATCTGCGCCTGGATCGACACGTCGAGGGCGGAGACCGGCTCGTCGCAGACGATGAGCTTCGGGCCGTTGATCATCGCGCGGGCGATGCCGATGCGCTGGCACTGCCCGCCGGAGAACTCGTGCGGATAGCGGTTGACCTGCTGCGGCAGCAGCCCGACCCGCGCCATCATCGCCTGCACCCGCCGCTTCGTCTCCGCCTTGCCCAGTCCCGGCTCGAAGGTCTTCAGCGGCTCGGCGATGATCTCGCCCACCGTCATGCGCGGATTGAGCGAGGCGAGCGGGTCCTGGAAGATGACCTGCATCTCGCGGCGCTGCCGGCGCATCTCCTCGGTCGAAAGCTCGCGCAGATTGCGGCCGAGCCACACCACGCGGCCCTTGGTCATCGGCAGGAGGCGGAGCACCGCGCGGCCGAGGGTCGATTTTCCGCAGCCGGATTCCCCGACCAGCCCCAGCGTCTCCCCCGGCCGGAGCTCGAAGCTCACCCCGTCCACCGCCTTCAGCGTGGCCGCCGGCCGGCGCGACAGCAGGCCGCCCCCGATCTGGAAATGGACGCTGAGGTCCTGGACGGTGAGGAGCGGCGCGGCCGTCATAGCGACTCCAGGTGGCAGGCCTTGGCGCGGCTTTCGTCCGCGTCGATCGGCCGGAGCAGCGGGCGCTCGACCAGGCAGCGGTCGAACACATGGGGGCAGCGCGGCGCGAAGCTGCAGCCGACCGGCAGGCGCTGCAGGTTTGGCGGCTGGCCCGCGACGGTGGCGAGCCGGTCCGCCGAGCTTTCGTCGAGCCGCGGCATGGATTTGAGCAGCCCCGCCGTATAGGGGTGCTGCGGCCGGTAGAAGATGTCGCGCACCCCGCCGCGTTCGACGATGCGGCCGGCATACATGACGAGGACGCGGTCGCACATGCCGGCGACGACGCCGAGATCGTGGGTGATGAGCACGACGGCCGTGCCGAACTCGCGGCGGATCTCCGCGATGAGCTCCAGGATCTGCGCCTGGACCGTGACGTCGAGGGCGGTGGTCGGCTCGTCGGCGATCAGCAGCTCCGGGCCGCAGAGCAGCGCCATGGCGATCATCACGCGCTGGCGCATGCCGCCGGAGAACTCGTGCGGGTACATGTCGAGCCGGCTGCGCGCCTCGGGAATCTGCACCCGGTCGAGCATGGCGAGGGCCGCGGCGCGCGCTTCCCGTTCCGACATCCCCTTGTGCTCGACCAGCACCTCGGTCATCTGGCGCGCGACCGTCAGGAAGGGGTTCAGCGAGGTCATTGGGTCCTGGAAGATCATGGACATGCGCGCGCCGCGGATGCGGTTGAGCTCCTTCGGCGGCAGTCCCAGGATCTCCTCGCCCTTGAAGCGCACGCTGCCGGTCGCCCGGCCGTTGCGGGCGAGCAGTCCCATCACCGACATGAAGACCTGGCTTTTGCCGGAGCCCGACTCGCCGACGATGCCGAGCGCCTCGCCGCGGCCGATCTCGAAGCCGACGTCGCTCGCCGCCTTCACCTCGCCGTCGGGCGTGGCGAAGGTGGTGGTGAGCCCCGAGACCGAGAGCACGGGCAGGGCGGCGGCGGGATCGATCCGGTCGGCGGCGGCGACGGCCACGGCTCAGCGGTCCTTCGGGTCGAGGGCGTCGCGCAAGCCGTCGCCCAGGAAGTTGAAGCAGAACAGCGTGACGGCCAGGAAGGCGGCGGGGAAGAGCAGCGCCCAGGGCGCCGTCTCCATCACCTGCGCACCCTCGCTGATGAGCACGCCCCAGGTCGTGTCCGGCTCCTGCACGCCGAGGCCGAGGAAGCTCAGGAAGGATTCGATCAGGATCACGTGGGGAACGGTCAGGGTGACGTAGACCACGACCGGGCCCAGCGTGTTCGGGATGATGTGCCGGCGCAGGATGTCGAAGGTGCGCACCCCGCCGGCCACCGCCGCCTCCACGAACTCCTTGCGCTTCAGGCTGATTGTCTGGCCGCGCACGATGCGGGCCATGTCGAGCCAGGACACCGCGCCGATCGCCACGTAGATGAGCAGCAGGTTCCGCTCGAACACCACCGTCAGCATGATGACGAAGAAGATGAAGGGCAGGGAATACAGCACGTCGACGATGCGCATCATCACCGAGTCGATCCGCCCGCCGACGAAGCCGGCGACCGCGCCGTAGATCACGCCGATCACCAGGCTGACGATGGTGGCGGCGAGGCCGACGGTGAGCGAGACGCGGCCGCCGTAGAGCGTGCGCACGAAGAGGTCGCGCCCGAGCGAATCGTTGCCGAAATAGTGGCCGGAGGCGAAATCCGGCGGCGCGTCGATGCGGTCCCAATAGAGCTCGTCATAGGGATGCGGGCTCAGATAGGGCGCGAAGATCGCCGAGAGCGCGATGAGGACGAGCAGGATCGCGCTCACCACCGCCGCCTTGTTGCGCAGCAGGCGCCGCATGGCGTCCGCCCACAGGCTGCGGCCCTTGATCTCCTCCACGGCGGCGGCCGAGTGCAGGGGGATGTCGCTCATGGGCCGCTCAGTCGTACCGGACCTTGGGGTCGAGCAGGCCGTAGAGCAGGTCGACCACCAGGTTGCACAGGATGATGAGCGCCCCGTAGAAGACGGTCACGCCCATGACGAGGGTGTAGTCGCGGTTGAGCGCCGCCTGGACGAAGTAGCGGCCGATGCCGGGAATGCCGAAGATCTGCTCGATCACGATCGAGCCGGTGATGATGCCGGCGATGGCCGGGCCGAGATAGGAGACGACGGGCAGCAGCGCCGCGCGCAGCGCGTGCCGGCCGATGGTGACGCGCTCCGGCAGGCCTTTCGCCCGCGCCGTGCGCACGTAGTTGGAGTGCAGCACCTCGATCATGCTGCCGCGCGTCAGCCGTGCCACGGCCGCGATCTGCGGCAGGGCGAGCGCCGTGATCGGCAGGACGATGTGCTGCAGGTCGCCGCCGCCCCAGCCGCCGACCGGAAGCCAGCCGAGCATCAGCCCGAAGACCAGGGTGAGCACCGGCGCCACGACGAAATTCGGGATGGTGATGCCGGTCATCGCGGTCGCCATGACGGCATAGTCGAGCGTCGAGTTCTGCCGCAGCGCGGCGATCGAGCCCAGCGCGACGCCGATCCCGGTTGCCAGGAGAATGGCGATGCCGCCGAGCTTCAGGCTCGCGGGGAAGCCGCCCCAGATCAGCTCGGTGACGGAGAAGTCCTTGTACTGGAAGGACGGACCGAAATCGCCCTGCAGCAGGTTGCCGACATAGCGGGCGAATTGCTGCGGCAGCGGCTCGTCCAGGTGGTAGGCCTTCATCAGGTTGGCCTCCACCTCGGGCGGCAGCCGGCGCTCCTTGTCGAAGGGGCCACCCGGCGCCAGCCGCATCATGAAGAACGCGATGGCGATGATGATGAACAGCGTCGGCAGCGCGCCGAGCAGCCGCTTTATGGCGTAAACGAGCACCGGATACCTTGCCGGAGGGCCGCGCTCGCCGCCCGCCCAATCTCCGTCGGAAGGCCGCCGGCGGACCGGCGGCGCCCCTCAGGCAGGGTCGGCGGACGGCGAGCGATGGCGTTCAAGCCCGAGAGACCGCCTTCAGCTCTCGAGCGACAGGTAGCGGCTCAGGTGGATGTCCAGGATGTTGAACTCCCACCCGGCCACTTTCGGGCTGATCATGTGCTGCGACGTGTAGTGGTAGATCGGAATGAGCCCCACGTCGTCGAGAAACACCTTCTCGGCCTGCTGCAGCAGCTCGAAGCGCCGGTCGATGTTCTCGGGCTTCGCCGCCTCCGCGATCAGGCGGTCGTACTCCGGATTGTCGTAGCCGATGTCGTTGCGCTCCCCGGCGTTCGACAGGAACAGCTCCAGGAAGTTCAGCGGGTCGACGTAGTCGCCGATCCAGGCCGCGCGCGCCATCTGGTAGTTCTTCTGGTCGCGGCTTTCCAGATACACCTTCCATTCCTGGTTGGTGAGCGTCAGCTTCACGCCGAGCGCCTTCTTCAGCATGCTGCCGACGGCGATCGCGATCTTCCGGTGGTTCTCGCTGGTGTTGTACAGCAGCTCGACCTCCAGCGGATTGTCGGGGCCGTAGCCCGCCTCGGCATAGAGCCGCTTCGCCTCGGCCAGCCGCTCCTCCATCGGCATGTCCTTGAAGTCGACGGACTGCTGCTCGTAGCCCGGCACGCCCGGCGGCACCCAGCCATAGGCCGGCAGCTCGCCGCCCTGCGTCACCTTCTCCGTGAGGATCTCGCGGTTGATGGCGAGGGAGAGCGCCTTGCGCAGCTCGAGGCTGCTGGCGAGCGGCTCCCGCGTCATGTTGATGACGTAGTAATAGGTGCCGAAATACGGGGTGTTGTGGAACTCGTCGGCCATGTTGGCCTCGAGCCACTTGATCTGCTCCTGCGGCACGTCATAGGTGATGTGCAGCTCGCCGGCGCGGTAGCGCTTCAGCTCCTCGGCCAGGTCCTCGGTCGGGTAATAGACGATCTTGTCGAGCTTCACCGTGTCCGCTTCGCGGAAATGCGGGTTCTTGACCAGCGTCACCTGCGCCTGCGGCACCCACTCGGACATGACGAAGGCGCCGTTCCCGACCTGGTTGCCCGGCCGCGTCCACTGATCGCCGAACTGCTCGACCGTCGCCTTGTGGACCGGGAAGGAGATGTTGTGGGTGAGGACGCCCAGGATGTAGGGCGTCGGTCCGGTCAGAGTCATCTCCAGCGTGTAGTCGTCGACCGCCCGCACCCCGAGCTCGTTGAGGTCGGTGACTTCGCCGGCGATGATCGCGCTCGCATTGACGATCGGCGCCAGGATCGGCGCGTAGTCGGAGGCGGTGTCCGGGCTGACCGCGCGCTGGAACGAGTAGACCCAGTCGGCGGCGGTGACCGGGTCTCCGTTCGACCACTTGGCGTCCCGGCGCAGATGGAAGGTGTAGACCGTGCCGTCGTCGCTGACGTCCCAGCTCTCTGCGGCGCCCGGCGCCTGCTGGCCGTCCGGGGTCAGGGTGACGAGCCCCTCGTAGAGATCGTTCTCGATCGCGTTCTCGGTGACGCCGGTCGATTTGTGCGGATCGAGCGTCTCCGGCTCGGCGCCGTTGCCGCGATGGAGAACCTGTTCGGCCTGGGCGGCGACGGCGGATCCCAGGACGAGAGTCGCTGCCAGCGCCGCCGCGCGCAGGCGCGCGAAAGCCATTGTCATGTTACGCCTCCGTTTGTTGTGAAGCCTGATCCCGGCCTTGACGGTAGACCGGCCGCCGGGCATGTCACGCGCCGTCCGCTCATCGAAATCCGGCCTTGTGACCATTTGCCGTCGATAGTGGTGGATAAGCCGGACCCGTTCAACGACGACGTTTCGGGAGCGGATCGCCCCGTCTTGGCCGGTTCCCCGGCCGGGCGCGGTCTCGCCTGCGCGACGCCTTGGCCGCCGCCGGCGCAGGCGTCGCGCCCGCGGCCACCTCCGACAGCAGCCAGTCGCGGAAGGCGACGACCTTCGGCAGCTGCGCCGTCGCCTTCGGCGCCACGACGAAATAGCCGTAGCCCGACTGGCCGGACACCCTGACGTCGAAAAGCCGCACCAGCCGCCCGGCCGCGATGTCGTTGGCGCAGAGCACGTCGCTGCTGAGCACGACGCCCTGTCCCTCGACCGCCGCCTGGATGGCGAGGTTGGTCTCGCCGAAGATCAGCCCCTTGGTCGGGTCGACGTCGGTCGCTCCGGCGGCGAGCAGCCACATGCGCCAGTCGGGCGAAGTGTCGTCCCGGGCGTCCCAATCGGTGTGGATCAGCACATGGTGCCGCAGGTCCGACGGCTGGCGTAAGGGATGCGGCCCGTCGAGCAGCCGCGGACTGCACACCGGAAAGACCTCTTCCTGGAAGAGCGCCGTGCTCTCCAGCCCCGCATAGCGGCCCGATCCGTAGCGCACCGCCATGTCGATCGGCTCGCGGGCGAAATCCACCAGCCGCTCGGTGGCGTCGAAGCGCACGGCGAGCTCCGGATGGCGCGCGCGGAATCGGTCGAGCCGCGGCAGCAGCCAGCGCGCCCCGAAGGACGGCGTGACGCTGACCGCCAGTGTCGCGCCGTGGTCGTGCTCCGCCAGCTTCTCGACCGCCTGGGCCAGGCGATCGAAGCCGTCGCGCAGCCCGGGCAGCAGGATCTGCGCCGCCTCGGTCAGCAGCACCGCCTTGTTCAGGCGCCGGAACAGCGGCGTGCCGAGATGCGCCTCCAGCGCCTTGATCTGGTGGCTCACCGCCGCGGGCGTGACATGCAGCTCCTCCGCCGCCTTGGCGAAGCTCATGTGCCGGGCCGCCGCCTCGAAGGCGCGCAGGGCATTCAGCGGGGGAAGTCGCCTGGCCATCTCGATAGGTTAGGAAAACTAAGCTGAAACTGCAGGATATCTCGTTTGTCGGGACGACGGAAGCCGCGTAAATCCTTCCTTCAGAGGCCTCCTGGGCCCGCCATATGGGATGGTGAGGCTTTAGAGAGGCTAAACGATGGAGCACCCGATGTTCGATTGGTTCGTGATCCGTCCTGAACTTTCGGGACCTCTCTCGCTGGGCCCGCGGGAACATGGCGAGGCGATGTCGCGGGTCGGCTATCTGGCGGTGGCCGGCATCGACGACGGGCTCCGCTATGTCGGACGCCGGTCCCGGGCGGCGCTCAGCGGCGTGGGGCGGCGCTACGCCCGCTGGCGCGACCGCCGGGCGACCGTCCAGGCGCTGTCGCGGCTCGACGAGCGCATGCTGCGCGACATCGGCATCGACCCCAACAGCTTCGAGCTCGTGGCCGCCGAGCTGGTGGAGCGGAGAGCGCCGAAGCCGCACCCCACGGACCCGCCCGGCGGAACGAAGCAGGATGCCGGCGTTCCGGCCCTGCCTTCCGATTTCGACTGCGCAGGGCTGAAGCATGCGGCGTGAGGCTCCTCCGACGGCGGCGGTCTATTCCGCCGCCGTCACTTGTTCGCGCGGCCGGCGGAAGGCGGCGACGAGCTCCGCCTCGCGCGCCTTGGCCGCGACGATCGACGCCTCCTTCACATGTCCGAAGCCGCGGATGCCCTGCGGGATCGCGGCGATCTCGACGGCGAGGGCGTGAGTGTCGCCGTCGAGGCCGGCGATCAGCTCCTCCACCAGCGCCTCGTATCCCCCGATCAGCCGCCGTTCCGTCCGGCGCTCGGCCGTGCGTCCGAAGGGGTCGAAGGCCGTGCCGCGCAGGCCCCTCAGCCGCGCCAGCCGGCGGAAGGCGCTCATCATCCAGGGGCCGAAGCTCCGCTTGCGCAGATGGCCGGTCGCCGGATCGCGCTGGGCCAGGAGAGGCGGCGCCAGGTTGAACTCGATCCGGTAGTCTCCTTCGAACTGCTCCTCCAGGCGCCGGCGGAACTCGCCGTCGGTGTAGAGCCGCGCCACCTCGTACTCGTCCTTGTAGGCGAGCAGCTTGAAATAGCTGCGCGCCACCGCTTCCGCCAGGCCGGTGCGACCCTTGGCCTGCTCGGCCTCGGCGCGGCGCACGCGCTCGACCAGCGCGCGGTACCGATCGGCATAGGCGGCATCCTGGTAGGCGGTGAGATAGACGCTGCGTCGCGCCACGATCTCGTCGAGGTCCCGGGCGATATCGTGGCTCGCCGGCTCCGGCGCGGCGCGGCGCACGGCCGCTTCGACCGATGAAAGGTCGTGGGCGGCACGGCGCCCCCACAGGAAGGCGCGCTTGTTCGCCTCGACCGCGACGCCGTTGAGCTCGATCGCGCGTTCGAGCGCGTCCGCCGAGACCGGCACCAGGCCCTTCTGATAGGCGTAGCCCAGCATGAACGGGTTGGTCGCGATGGAATCGCCCATCAGGGTCGTGGCGATGCGGGTGGCGTCGAGAAACTCGGTCGCCGGCTCGCCCGCCGCGTCGAGGATCGCCCGCGCGAGCTTCGCCGTCGGAAACTCCAGGTCGGGCTGCCGCGTGAAGTCGCCGACCGTCGTCTCGTAGGAGTTGACGATGGCGCGCGACCTGCCGCGCTCGAGCTTCGCCAGCGCATCGAAGCTCGCCGCCACGACGAGGTCGCAGCCGAGCAGCAGATGCGCGCCGCCGGCGGCCAGGCGCACGGCGTGGATGTCCTCGGGCCGCCGCGCGATCCGCACGTGGCTGAACACCGAGCCGCCCTTCTGGGCGAGGCCGGTCATGTCCAGCACCGAGCAGCCCTTGCCCTCGAGATGGACGGCCATGCCGATCAGCGCGCCGATCGTGACCACGCCGGTGCCGCCGACGCCGGTCACCAGCATGCCGTAGGGCTCGTCGAGATCCGGCAGCACCGGCTCGGGCAGGGTCTCCGCCGCGACGCCGATCTCGGCCGGACGCCGCTTGCGCAAGGCCCCGCCATGCACGGTCACGAAGCTCGGGCAGAACCCCTCGACGCAGGAGAAGTCCTTGTTGCAGCTCGACTGGTCGATCTGCCGCTTGCGGCCGAGCTCGGTCTCGACCGGCACGACGGAGAGGCAGTTCGAAGCCCGGCTGCAGTCGCCGCAGCCTTCGCACACCGCCTCGTTGATGAACACCCGCTTCGGCGGATCGGGCATCAGCTTGCGCTTGCGCCGCCGCCGCTTCTCCGCGGCGCAGGTCTGGTCGTAGATGAGCGCGGTGACGCCCGGGATCTCGCGCAGATCGCGCTGGATGCGGTCGAGCTCGCGCCGATGGTCGACGGTCGTGCCGGGCGGAAAGGCGCCGCCGGTCGGATACTTGTCCGGCTCGTCGCTCACCACGGCGATGCGCCCGACGCCCTCCGCGGCGAGCTGCGCGGCGATCCGCGGCACGTCGAGCGGCCCGTCCATCGGCTGGCCGCCGGTCATGGCGACCGCGTCGTTGTAAAGGATCTTGTAGGTGATATTGACCTTGGCGGCCACAGCGGCGCGGATCGCCAGCAGGCCGGAATGGAAATAGGTGCCGTCCCCCAGGTTCTGGAAGACATGGGGAGTCTTGCTGAACGGCGCCTCGCCGATCCAGGCCGCGCCCTCGCCACCCATATGCGTGAAGGTGACGGTGGAGCGATCCATCCACTGCACCATGTAGTGGCAGCCGATGCCGGCGAGCGCCCGGCTCCCCTCCGGCACGCGGGTCGAGGTGTTGTGCGGGCAGCCGGAGCAGAAATAGGGGATCCGCCGGATCGCCGGCACATAGCCGTCGAGCGCCTTCTCCTTCGCCTGCAGGAAGGCCAGCCGCTCCTCGATCCGCTCGCTGCGATAGAAGCGGGCGATCCGGGCGGCGATCACCCGCGCGATCCTGGCCGGGGTCAGCTCGTCGGCGGAGGGCAGGATCCATTCGCCCGTCTCGTCGAACTTGCCGATCACGCGCGGCCGGACGTCGGCGTTCCAGTTGTAGAGCTGCTCCTTGAGCTGATTCTCGATGAGGGCGCGCTTCTCCTCGACCACGAGGATCTCTTCGAGGCCCTCGGCGAAGCGGCGGATGCCCTCGCGCTCGAGCGGCCAGGTCATGCCGACCTTGTAGACGCTGAGCCCGATCTCGGCGGCCAGGGCCTCGTCGATGCCGAGGTCGTCGAGAGCCTGCCGCACGTCGAGATAGCTCTTG
>DAIMFL010000028.1:0-6368 GCA_036724615.1 Alphaproteobacteria bacterium
TAGCGGCAGTAGGTCGAGCAGAAGCCGGTCGTCAGGAAGAGGACGCGGTCGGGATAGCGGTGGACGAGGCCCGGCACCGCCGCGTCATGATCCTCGCCGAGCGGGTCGTCCGCCTCGCCGGGCGTCTTCAGATACTCCGTGCCGACCGGCACGTGGGTGCGCCGGAGGCCGTGATGGGGGTCGTGGCGGTCGAGGAGGGTGAGGTAGTACGGCGTGATGCCGACGGGGAGCGAGCCCTGGTGCCGGCGGATCGCGTCGGCTTCGTCGTCGGAGAGCTGGAGGATCCGGGAGAGGCCGGCGAGGTCCTTGACCCGGGCGCGGAGCTGCCAGCGCCAGTCGCTCCAGTCGGCCGCGCTGGCGGCGGGGAAGAAGGTCTTGCGGAAGAGCTGGCTGCGCGGGCTCGAGGGGAAGCGTTCGCGCGCCGGCGGCCGCTTCGATGCGGGCGCAAAAAAAGGCGGCCGCGCCGCCGGGGTCTCCTTGGTCGTTCGAACATCCGAAACGGAGGAGTGCTTGCCGCCGGTGCGGAGCCTACTTGGAGGCTCGGCATCCTCGGCCACGAGGGGCTCTGGCATCTGGTCGTCGTTCTCCCTGCGCGGAGCGTTCCCATCTCAACTGCGGAGGCGCCGCCCCGCGACGCCTGTGCAAGCCTCCGCCGCGAATTTCGCAGATAGCCCCGGTCGTCCGTTTTGTCCAGTGGTCACTTAAGAACCGGGGAAGAATTTTTCCTGCGTTCGACGTAGGATGCGCCTCGCGCATCTTCCGGCCGACCGCCGATCACTGAATTCGCACGACCTTCGACAAGAAAACCTGATCCGAAGTGAAGTAGAACGGAATGACCCCGCAAGCCCTTTCGGCTACTCGCGCCGACCGCCCGAACATCGTGCGCGGCATCCTTCTCATGATGCTCGCGGGCTTCCTGTTCGTGGTGATGGACACCACCGCGAAGTACCTGAGCCGCGACTATGCGGTCACGCAGATCGTCTGGGCCCGCTACGTCTTTCACCTGCTGACATTGCCGCTGCTCATCGGCGGCGGATCATGGCGGGCGGTGGCGCGGACGAAGCGGCTCGGGCTCCAGCTCCTGCGCTCGCTCTTCCTGCTCGGCTCGACCTATTTCTTCTTCCTGGCGGTGAAGTACATCCCGCTCGCCACCGCGACCGCCATCGGCTTCGTCGGCCCGCTCCTCGTCACGGCGCTGTCCATGCCGCTGCTCAAGGAGAAGGTCGGGCCGCGGCGCTGGGCGGCAGTCGTCGTCGGCTTCGGCGCCGTGCTCGTGATCATCCGGCCCGGCGCGGAGGTGCTGCACTGGGCGGTGTTCCTGCCGCTCCTGGTCGCCGCCTGCTTCGCGTTCTACCAGATCACCACCCGGATCCTCAGCCGATCCGACAGCTCGCTCACCACCCTGTTCTATTCCGCGATCGCCGGAGCGGTCGCCATGACCGTCCTGCTGCCCTTCGAGGCCTGGCGCTGGCCGGATGCCGCCGGCTGGGGCCTCATGGCCTTCCTCGGGCTGATCGGCGGGCTCGGTCATTACGTGATGATCCGCGCCTTCACCATCGCCCCGGCCGCGAGCATCGCCCCGTTCAGCTACCTGAACCTGGTCTGGGCGACGCTGCTCGGCTTCGCCGTATTCGCCGACCTGCCGGACCGCTGGACGGTGACCGGCGCCGTCATCCTCGCCGGCAGCGGCCTCTACGTGCTCTATCGCGAGCGCAAGCTGCGGCAGGCGGAGGGTGCGGGGGCATCCGGCTGACCGCCCTTTGGCCGGAGTTTTCCAGGTGCTGCAGCCCCGCAGCGCCCGATCGCCCGGCGCCGGGGCGCCCCTGCTGACTCGCCTCCAGAAATGGCCTATATCCAGGCGTCAGGACTCATTCGGGGCGCGCGCGGCGGACGGCGGCGCGCGACCGCATAACCGGGTCGGATGCATAGGGAGAAATCAAATGGATCTGGAGCAAGCCAAATCGCTGGACCGCAAGGACTGGCACAAGATGGCCGGCAAGCTGAAGCCGGAGACGCGGAATTTCATCGGCGGCAAGTTCGTGGCCGCCAAGAAGGGCAAGACCTTCAAGACCTACAACCCGGCGACCGGCGAGGTCCTGGCCGAGGTGACGCGTAGCGACGCCTCGGACGTGGACGCCGCCGTCGCCGCGGCGCGCAAGGCGTTCAGGAGCGGCGTGTGGTCGCGCATGGCGCCGCGCGACCGGATGGCGGTGCTCTACCGCTATGCCGAGCTGATCCGCGAGCATGCCGCCGAGTTCGCCCTGCTCGATACGCTCGACATGGGCAAGCCGATCTCGGACATGATCAACAGCGACGTGCCGGGCTCGGCCCTCACCTTCCAGTATTTCGCCGAGACGATCGACAAGATCGACGGCCAGGTGACCAACACGGCATCGACCGAGTTCCACTACATCCTGCGCGAGCCGCTGGGCGTCGTCGCCTGCGTGGTGCCGTGGAACTACCCGCTGATGATGGCGTCCTGGAAGGTGGCGCCGGCCTTGGCCGCCGGCAACTCGGTCGTCCTGAAGCCGGCCGAGCAGTCGCCGCTCTCGGCCAACCTGATGGCGAGGCTGTTCATGGAGGCCGGCGGGCCGGACGGGGTGTTCAACGTGGTCCACGGCCTCGGCGAGGAGGCCGGCAAGGCGCTGGCGCTCCACATGGACGTGGACAAGATCGGCTTCACCGGCTCGACCGAGGTCGGCAAGCTGATGCTGGTCTATGCCGGCCAGTCGAACATGAAGCGGGTGACCACCGAATGCGGCGGCAAGACCCCGCAGATCATCCTGGGCGACGTGCCGGACCTGGACGTGGCCGTGCAGTACGCGGTGAACGGCATCTTCGGCAATCAGGGCGAGGTCTGCAACGCCGGCTCGCGCCTGCTGGTCGACTCGAAGCTGCATGACGAGTTCGTCCAGAAGTTCACCGAGAAGGCGGCGGCGTCCTTCCAGCCGGGCGACCCGCTCGACCCCAAGACCACCATGGGGCCACTCGTCACCAAGGAGCAGCAGAAGCGGGTGCTGAACTACATCAGCATCGGCAAGAAGGAAGGCGCCAAGCTGAAGTTCGGCGGCGCGGTGCCGGAGGGGCTCGACGCCGGCTGCTATGTCGCGCCGACGCTCTTCGCCGGCGTCGACAACAAGATGAAGATCGCCCAGGAGGAGATCTTCGGCCCCGTCGGCGCCGTCATCCCGGTGAAGAACCTGGAGCAGGCCATCGAGATCGCCAACGACACGATCTACGGCCTGGCCGCCAGCGTCTGGACGCGCGACCTGTCGACCGCCCACAAGGCGGCGCGCGACATCCAGGCCGGCGTGGTCTGGGTCAACTGCTTCGACCACGGCGACATGACCCAGCCCTGGGGCGGCTACAAGCAGTCCGGCCAGGGCCGCGACAAGTGCTTCGAGACCATGCTGCACCACACCCAGACCAAGTCCGTGTGGATGCACATCGGCTGAGGCGTCCCGACTGTTCGTGACTGCGACGGGGGCCGTATGGCCCCCGTTTCTTTTGACCCTGCCGGCCCGACCAGCGCACCGCCCGCGCCACACGCTCGTTGTCATGCGCGGGCCCGGACCCCGCGCATCCATGGCGCCGCCCGCGTGGGGCCTGACCATGGATCGCCGGATCAAGTCCGGCGATGACAAAGGACCAGCTAAGTCGTCGTCAGGCCCCCGCCATCTGCCGCGGGCCGGCAGCGGCGCGTCACGTGAGCAGGAACCCGTCGCGGAGCGGATCGTCGGGCTCGGCGATGAACTGGGCCTTGCCGGTGTAGTGGGCGCGGCCGGAGACCTCGACCGTCACCGCGTCGCGCGGCCCGAGCGTCATGCGCGAGGCGACCCGGCCGGTGAAGATCGCGCCGGTCACGCTTTCGAACCTGCGCTCCCGCCCGAGGCCGATCTGGCCGCGCGCGTGCTGCAGCGCGATGCGCGCGGTCACGCCCGAGCCGGTCGGGCTCCGGTCGACCTCGCGCTCGGCGAAGACGCAGATATTCGCGGTCGGCGTCTCCGACCAGGTGTCGGCGCCGTCCGTCAGGATCGTGCCGTAGAGGAAGGCGAGATCCGGATCGTCGGGATGGCTGAGCGCGACCTGCGCCTTCGCCGCGGCGGTCACCGCCGCGGCGGCGTCGACCAGCGCGCGCACCGGCGAACGGCGCACGTCGAGCCCGAAGGTCGCGGCGGGCAGGACGGCGTAGAACGCGCCGCCATAGGCGATGTCGAGCACGACCCGGCCGTGACCCGGCAGGTTGACCGCGCAGCCGAGGGCATAGGCGAAGGCGGGCACGCTCTCGAACCGGACCTGGCCGCTGCGCCCCTTCTCGTCCACCGCCACATGGGCGCGCACCAGGCCGCAGGGGCATTGGATCGCGACCGAGGTTTCCGGCACCAGGCGGGGCACCAGCCCGCTGTCCACCGCCCAGCGGCCGAGCGCGATCACCGCATGGCCGCACATGGTGGAATAGCCCTCGTTGTGCATGAACAGCACGGCGAGATCGGCGTCGGGCAGGTCCGGCTCCACCGGGATGACGCCGTACATGTCGGAATGGCCGCGCGGCTCGAACATCAGCCGGCGGCGCAGATGGTCGAGATGCTCGCGCACGTAGCGCCGCTTGGCCAGGATCGTCTCGCCCGGGACCGGCGGGTAGCCGGCGGTCACGATCCGGACCGGCTCGCCGCCGGTATGCATCTCCACGGTCTCGATGACCGGCGCAGCGCCCCTCGGGCCCGAAGACTGCGGGCCCGAAGACTGCGCGCCCGAAGGCTGCCCGGCCGCGTCCCGCGCCGGGGAGGCCTTCGCCGTTCCGCTGGTTCCGCCCTGACGGCTCACGTCCCGCTCGCCCCTCGCGATGCGCCGCATCGATCCAGCCCGAGGCTACCCGCCCGGCGAAGACCCCACAATGGGGCTCCGCCCGCCCGCCGCCTGCCTGCGCATTGACGGGAGAGGCGCGGACGCTACCCTGGCCGGACTGCACCGAAACGAGGAGGATGCCAAGGTGGCGACCAACGTCCGGATCAACGGCCAGCGTCTGTGGGACAGCCTGATGGAGATGGCGAAGATCGGCGCCACGGAGAAGGGCGGCAATTGCCGGCTGGCGCTCACCGACCTCGATCGCCAGGGCCGGGATCTCTTCGTGCGCTGGTGCCGCGAGGCCGGCTGCACGGTGACCGTGGACAGGATCGGCAACATCTTCGCCCGCCGCCCGGGCAAGGACAATTCGCTGCCGCCGGTGATGACCGGCAGCCATCTGGACACCCAGCCGACCGGCGGAAAGTTCGACGGCGTCTACGGCGTGCTGGCCGGGCTCGAGGTGATCCGGACGCTGAACGACACGAATTCCGAGACCCTGGCGCCGGTCGAGGTGGCGGTCTGGACGAACGAGGAAGGCTCGCGCTTCGCCCCCGCCATGGTCGCCTCCGGCGTGTTCGGCGGCGTGTTCGACCTGGACTATGCCCTGTCGCGCGCCGACGTGGACGGCAAGACCATGGGCGAGGAGCTGCAGCGCATCGGCTATGCCGGAGAGGCCGAGGTGGGCGGCCGCCCGGTCGCCGCCTTCTTCGAGGCCCATATCGAGCAGGGCCCGATCCTGGAGGCGGAGCGCAAGACGATCGGCGTCGTCCAGGGCGTGCAGGGCATCCGCTGGTTCGAGGTCACCCTGATCGGCCAGGAGGCCCATGCCGGCCCGACGCCCATGCGCCGGCGCAAGGACGCCCTGCTCGGCGCCTCGCGCATGGTCCAGGAGGTGAACCGCATCGGTCTCGAGAACCTGCCCCATGCCTGCGCCACGGTCGGCATGATGCAGGTCCACCCGAACTCGCGGAACGTCATTCCCGGCCGGGTCTTTCTCACGGTCGATTTCCGGCATCCGGACGAGAAGGTGCTCGCCGGCATGGCCGAGACGCTGGAGAAATCGGCGCGCGACATCGCCGACGAGATCGGTCTCATCCTCGACTTCAAGGAGATCTGGCATTCCCCGCCGGTCAAGTTCGCGCCGGAATGCGTGGCGGCGGTGCGCGCCGGGGCCGAGGAGATGGGCCTGCCCAGCATGGACATCATCAGCGGCGCCGGGCACGACGCGGTCTATGTCAGCCGCGTGGCGCCGACGGCGATGATCTTCGTGCCCTGCGAGAACGGCATCAGCCACAACGAGATCGAGAACGCGACGCCGGAGGACCTCGCCGCCGGCTGCGACGTGCTGCTGCGCGCCATCACCGCGCGGGCGAATGCGGTGGCGCAGACATAACCGGGGCGATCACGGCGGACATCTCAACCGGCCCGCATGCTTCGACGGGCTCGGCATGAGGGCAGATCACGGCTTATCTCGATTGTCATCCTCGGCCGAGCGAGCGAGCGCGAGCCGAGGATCCATGGCA
>DAIMFL010000028.1:6378-28524 GCA_036724615.1 Alphaproteobacteria bacterium
CGTGCTGCTGCGCGCCATCACCGCGCGGGCGAATGCGGCGGCGCAGAGGTAGCGCCTGGCGATCACATCGGAGATCTCAGCCGGCCCGCATGCTTCGACGCGCTCGGCATGAGGGCAGATCACGGCTTGTCTCGATTGTCATCCTCGGCCGAGCGAGCGTGAGCGAGCGCGAGCCGAGGATCCATGGCAAGGCCGAGCGCGAGCGGCGCCATGGATCCTCGGGTCTTCGGCGCTTCGCGCCCTCGCCAGAGGATGACAATAGAATTGCTTCGGACAGGCTCCGCGCCGCGCGCGGGGGGCCGAGAGCGAAAAAAGGGCGGGACGATGGGAATCGCCCCGCCGAATTCATGGCCATCCTGGCCCAAGGGAGTCACGAGACTAACAGGATCCCGACCGGTGCCCGCCGCAGCGGCATATGCTGCGACCATCGTCGCACCTGGCCGCGGGCGGGCCGGCACCGATCGACCCTGTCGAGATTAATGATGGTCTTTCGCTCAATCCATAAAATTCGACCGCGCGGACAAGATTCCGCACGACGGCATCAGGACTCCGAACCCATCTCGGACGTTTCGGCGCCCGTCGCGTCTGCACATCAACGCATGTCGTTCAGCGACCAGTCGTACTCGTCGTCGTCGATCTCGGTGCGGCCCATCAGGGCGCGCGACAGCTCCGCCCCCGCATAGCGGCGCAGATGGGCGATGATCGAGACCTCGTCGCCGCCGAAATCCTCCTCGAAGCGGAGATACATGGACGACACGACGAGCTCGTCCTCGACGATGGCGACGCCCCGCGGATGATTGACGAAGGCGCGCGCCGCGGCCTCCAGCATGTCGTCCGTGTTCTCGGCCGTGAAGGCCCGGGGCTGCAGGTTGGGGCTGCCGAGCGTCGCGCGATTCAGCGCGTAATGCAGCCGCGGATCGTCCCAGATCGGCCGCAGGATGCGGTTCTCGATATCCGAGAGCGACAGCTCGGCCTCTTCGATCGCGGCCAGCTTGCGCTCCCACGGGCCGTCGCCGAACAGGTTGTCCCAGAACCCGCCGGCCAGGTCGATGTCGCGGATCGACTCGACGGGATAGTGGTAGAGGATGAGGCGGACGGTGAGCGCATTGTAGAGGTTGATCCAATAGGCCCGCTGCTCCGGCCGGGAATACCGGCTGATCGCCGTCCGCTGCAGGCGGTCGATATAGGCCTCGAGATCGGCCAGATCCGCCTCGCTCACCCAGCGATAGGCGACCCGGTTGATGCCGTCGTCGCCGGCCACCACGTAGGATCTGAGGAAATCGTCCCAGGGCGAGTGATCGATCGCCGCCGTGCTCGATGAATCATGGACCGTCCAGCGGTCCCAGAGATCCGCGTCCTGCGCGCGCGACCCCTGCCCTGCCGGCAACGTCATGGCCAGCAGCAGCGCGACCAGATGCAATGCGGCGGCGCGCAGCCCGGCACTGATCTGGCGATTGCCCCAGCCTGTCACTGGCAGTTGTGCCCATCCTTTCGCCCTGCGCTCTGTTGTATGATGCAAGGGCGCGGGAGGGAAGCGGCGCGGCGGCCACAGTCGCGCCGAAAAGCTTTTCGCTGCCCGTGTCTCTCTCCTGAATAAAGGCCGTCCCATGCTCCAGCATCGGCGTCTCGCCCTCATTGCCCTGACACTCGCGGTCCTCGCGGCGCCGGTCGCGCCGGCCGCCGCCAGCTGCAACGACGAGCCCGCGCCCGGGGTGGACTGGTCGGGCTGCGAGAAGCGGAAGCTCAGCCTGCGCGGCAACGATCTCCAGGGCGCCGACCTCAGCAAGTCGGAGCTCGGCCGCACCGACCTGCGGGAGGCGGTGCTCGCCGGCGCCAATCTCGACGAGGCGCATCTCGGCCTCGCCGCCCTGGCCGGCGCCGATCTCTCCGGCGCGAGCCTGGCCAAGGCGGAGCTCAACCGGTCGGGCCTCAAGGAGGCCGATCTCAGCGGCGCCGATCTCAGCGGCGCGGAGCTCAGCCGCGCCGAGCTCGTCGGCGCCAAGCTCGCCGAGAGCAATCTGGAGAAGGCCTATCTCGGGCGCGCCGATCTCACCTCGGCCGACCTGTCGGGGGCAAGGCTCGGAAAGGCCTCGGCGCCGCGCGCCGTGTTCGACGCGGCCGATCTCTCCGGCGCCGATCTGGTGAAGAGCGAGCTCGGCCGGGCCTCGCTGATCGAAGCCAACCTGACCGGGGCGCGCCTCGACCAGGCCTATCTGGCCTATGCCGACCTGCGCAGCGCGCAGCTCCGGGACGCCAGTCTGGACGGCGCGGTGCTCTATCTGGCGCGGCTCGAAGGGGCGGACCTGTCCGGCGCGAGCGGACTGGTGCAGCGCCAGCTGGACGAGGCCTGCGGCGACCAGACGACCCGGCTGCCGGAGGGGCTCGCCATGCCGCAGCACTGGCCCTGCCCGCCGCCACCCGAGGACGAGGACGAGGACGATTGATGCACGGCATGCGCGCAAGACCTGCCGTCATTGACCCTCCCGTCCCGGTCGCTACAATCGCGGCCAGATCCGCTCTGCGGAGATCCTGAGGTCCCGGTCGGAACGTCGGGTCGCGCCTGCCGGCGCGGCGGCTTTCCCGCCAGGGTCTCAGGGGGCGCGGGGGGCCGGTTTCCGCAGGCTCCGGCTCCCCGAGCGCCGCCCGGAGACAGCCCGCCCAGCCCATGCCCGCCTGGAAGCGCCTCAGCCGCGACCGCCTCGCCCTGACCGGCCTCGCCGTGATCGTCCTTGCCGCCGTGGCGGCGATCGGCGCGCCCTGGATCGCGCCGTTCGACCCGACCGAGCAGTTCTTCGACGGGCTGACGCTCGAGGGCTCGCCCCTGCCTCCCGGCGGGAAGTTCTGGCTGGGCACGGATCTCCTCGGCCGCGACCTCCTGTCCCGGCTGCTCTACGGGGCGCGGACCTCCCTCATCATCGGGATCGTCGCGAACGGCACGGCGGTGGTGATCGGCACGCTGCTCGGGGTCACCGCCGGCTATGTGCAGGGCGCGGTCGGCGCGGCGCTGATGCGCTTCACCGACCTGATGATGGCGTTCCCGGCCCTGCTGCTCGCCATCGCGCTCGCCGCGATCTTCGCGCCGTCCTTGTGGATCGTCGCCATGGTGATCGCGCTGGTGAACTGGGTGCAGATCGCGCGCGTCATCTACACCGAGACCACGGCGCTGGCGGCGCGCGAGTATATCGAGGCGGCCCGGGCGCTCGGCGCGGCCTGGCCGCGCATCCTGTTCCTCCACATCCTGCCGCATCTGGTGCCGACCATCCTGGTCTATGCCACGCTCGGCATCGCCACCACCGTGCTGCTGGAGGCGACGCTGTCCTTCCTCGGCATCGGGGTCAGGCCGCCGACCCCGTCCTGGGGCGGCATCATCTTCGAGAGCCAGTCCTATTTCCTGAGCGCGCCGTGGCTGGTGTTCTTCCCGGGGCTCGCCATCATGCTGCTCGCCCTCGCCTTCAACCTGGTCGGGGACGCGCTGCGCGACGTCCTCGACCCCACCCAGCGCGGGCGGGGCTGACCCGATGCTGCGCTATCTCGGCCGCCGCCTCGCCGCCTCCGTGCTGATCCTGCTCGGCGTCACGATCATCACCTTCAGCCTGTCCTACCTGATCCCCGCCGACCCGGTGCGCATGATCGCCGGCCGCAGCGCGACGGCGCAGACGGTCGAATCGATCCGCCGCGAGCTCGGCCTCGACCGGCCGCTGCACGAGCAGTATCTGGGCTATCTGGGCGACGTCGTGCGCGGCGACCTCCGGCGCTCCTATGTGCAGAAGACCGAGGTGGCGACGCTCATCGAAAGCCGGCTGCCCGCCACCCTGCAGCTGATGGCCGGCGCCATCTTCTTCGAGCTGCTGATCGGCATTCCGGCCGGGATCTATGCCGCCACCCGCCGAGGACGGGCGAGCGACCGGGGCGTGATGATCCTGTCCTTCGCCGGCGTCTCCACGCCGCAGTTCGTGGTCGGGCTGCTGCTGCTCTATGTCTTCGCCAATCTGCTCGGCTGGTTCCCGATGAGCGGCTACGGCACGATCTGGCATCTGGTCCTGCCGGCGCTCACCCTCGGCATCGCCGGCGGCGGCTGGTACTCGCGCATGATCCGCTCCTCGATGATCGACGTGCTGCGCCAGGACTACGTGCGCACGGCGCGCGCCAAGGGCGTGTCGGAGCGCGGCGTGGTGCTGGTCCACGCGCTCCGCAACGCCATCCTGCCGGTCGTCGCCATGATCGGCCTCGACATCGGGATCTTCATGAGCGGGGCGGTGGTGGTGGAATCGGTCTTCGGCTGGCCCGGCATCGGCCAGCTCGCCTGGCAGGCGATCCAGCGGCTCGACTATCCCATCATCATGGGCGTGACCCTGGTCGCCGCCGTCGCCATCGTGCTCGGGAATCTGCTGGCCGACCTCGTCGCCCCGCTTATTGACCCGCGCATCCGGCTGGGATGAGATGGCGCTGCCGGGCGACCCCCGGGACAGGATACGAGAGACGAGCCCCGCCCTTCACCGGCGCGCTGCGCCGGGCGGATGATTCTTGCGGTGCGGATTGAGACGCTGACCGGGAGGACTCACCAGATGAAACGGCTATTTCTGACCACCGCGGCCACGCTCGCATTGCTGGTCGCGGCGCCCGTCGCCTTTGCCCAGGACACCCCGAAGCAGGGCGGCAGCATGATCGTCACCTACAAGGACGACGTCTCCACCTTGGACCCGGCCATCGGCTACGACTGGCAGAACTGGTCGATGATCAAGAGCCTGTTCGACGGGCTGATGGACTACAAGCCCGGCACGACCGAGCTGATGCCCGACCTGGCGGAGAGCTACGAGATCTCCGCGGACGGCACGGTGTTCACCTTCAAGCTGCGGCAGGGCGTCAAGTTTCACAACGGGCGCGAGCTCACCGCGTCCGACGTCAAGTACTCGATCGAGCGCGTCGTGAATCCGGCGACGCAGAGCCCCGGCCAGGGCTTCTTCGCCTCCATCAAGGGGTTCGAAGAGATGGCGGGCGGCAGCGCGACGGAGCTGTCGGGCGTCACCACGCCGGACGACCACACTGTCGTCTTCGAGCTGACGCGGCCGGACGCCACCTTCCTGCACGTGATGGCGCTCAACTTCTCCTTCGCCGTGCCGAAGGAGGCGGTGGACGAGCACGGCGCCGATTTCGCGACCCATCCGGTCGGAACCGGCGCCTTCAAGCTGCGCGAATGGACGCTCGGCCAGCGCGTGGTGTTCGAGCGCAATCCGGACTATTACCGCGAAGGCGTTCCCTATCTGGACGAGATCACCTTCGAGATCGGCCAGGAGCCCACGGTCGCCCTGCTGCGCCTCCAGCGCGGCGAGGTCGACATACTGGGCGACGGCATCCCGCCGGCGCAGTTCGCCGAGGTGATGGCCGACCCGGCCAACGAGGGCCTCATCGTCGAGGGCGGCCAGCTCCATACCGGCTATGTCACGATGAACGTGACGCAGCCGCCGTTCGACGACGTGCGGGTGCGCCAGGCGGTCAACATGGCGATCAACAAGGACCGCGTGGTGCGGATCATCAACAACCGCGCGGTGCCGGCCAACCAGCCGCTGCCGCCCGCCATGCCGGGCTACGACACCGCCTACGAAGGCTATCCCTTCGACGTCGCGAAGGCCAAGGAGCTGCTGGCCGAGGCCGGCCATCCGGACGGCTTCGCGACCGAGCTCTACGTCATGAACACCGATCCCAATCCGCGCATCGCCCAGGCGATCCAGCAGGACCTGGCGCAGATCGGGATCACCGCCGAGCTCAAGTCGCTGGCCCAGGCGACGGTGATCGAGGCCGGCGGCAACGGCACCGCGCCGATGATCTGGTCGGGCGGCATGGCCTGGATCGCCGACTTCCCGGATCCCTCCAACTTCTACGGGCCGATCCTCGGCTGCGGCGGCGCGGTGGAAGGCGGCTGGAACTGGGCCAAGTACTGCAACGAGGCGCTCGACGCCCGGGCGGCCGAGGCCGACGCCATGGTGGGCGACGACAAGGCCGCGGCGCGGCTCGAGGCCTGGCGCTCGATCTTCATCGACATCATGAAGGACGCGCCCTGGGCGCCGGTGTTCAACGAGCAGCGCTTCACCATGCATTCCGCCCGGCTCGGCGGCGACGACGCGCTGTTCGTCGATCCGGTTCACATCCCGGTGCATTACGACTACGTCTACGCCACGGACGCGCAGTAGGTGCGCGGGGGCGGGCGGGCCAGTCCGGTCCGCCCGCCCGTTCCCGCCGGCCCGGCCCCCCGAGGCGGCGCGGCCGGCGCCGCTGATCAGGATCCTCTCATCATGTCGCCACGCTGTACCCACACGATTCACCAGCACGACAGCCATGTCGGCTGGAACAACGCCAACCCGCCGAAGCTCACCGTCGCGCCGGGCGACACGGTGGAGTTCGAGACCATCGATTCCTCCGGCGGCCAGCTGTCGCCGGACTCCACCCTGTCCGATCTGGCGAAGCTCGATTTCGGCAAGGTGAACCCGGTGACCGGCCCGGTGGTCGTCGACGGCGCCGAGCCGGGCGACGCGGTCAGGGTGACGGTGCTGGGCTTCACGCCCTCCGGCTGAGGCTGGACCGCGAACATTCCGGGCTTCGGGCTGCTCGCCGACCAGTTCAAGGACCCGGCCCTTCATATCTGGAAATACGACCCGGCCGCGCTCTCGCCCGCGCTCTTCGGCCCGGGCGGCAAGGTGCCGCTGAAGCCCTTCTGCGGCACGATCGGCCTCGCCCCGGCCGAGCCCGGCCTGCACAGCGTCGTGCCGCCGCGCCGTGTCGGCGGCAACATGGATATCCGCGACATGGCCTTCGGCACCGAGCTCTATCTGCCGGTCGAGGTCAAGGGCGGGTTGTTCTCGGTGGGCGACACCCACGCCGCCCAGGGCGACGGCGAGGTCTGCGGCACGGCGATCGAGAGTCCGATGAAGATCGCGCTGAAGTTCGACCTGGTGAAGGACGCAAAGCTCATCTATCCGCGCTTCACCACGCCCGGCCCGGTCGACCGGCACGTCGATTCCAAGGGCTTCGAGGTGACCACCGGCATCGGTCCCGACCTGATGGAAGCCGCCCGCGCAGCGGTCGCCGGCATGATCGAGCTCCTCGCCAAGACGCACGGGATGCAGCCGGTCGACGCCTACATGCTGTGCAGCGTCTGCGCGTCCTTGCGCATCAGCGAGATCGTCGACCAGCCGAACTGGGTGGTGTCGCTCTACTTCCCCCGCGTCGTGTTCGAGTGACCAAAGCCGAAGTGAACCACAGAGACACAGAGACACAGAGGAGATAGGCAAGCAGCACAAAGGCTTCTGACAAATTCACTGTCATGCGCGGGCTTGACCCGCGCATCCATTCCTCCGCCGGACGGGCATGGCCAAATACGAGTACAACCAGGCGAGTAGACGTAACGGAACGATGTACATCGGCGTGACCAGCAACCTGATTCAGCGCGGCTATCAGCACCGCACCGGCGCCGTGGACGGTTTCAGCAAGAAATACGGAGTGAAGATGCTGTCTACTTCGAAGAGTTTAGCGATGTTCGGTTGGCCATTCAGCGCGAGAAGACTATGAAGCACTGGTCGCGAGCCTGGAAGACCTCTCTGATCGAGGCGCAGAACCCGGAGTGGCGCGATCTCTACGACGATTTGTGCCGTTGAACATGGACGCGCCGCTCCGCCTCGGAACCATGATTGTTATCGCCGGGCTCGACCCGGCGATCCATCCGACCGTTCGCGCAAGCGGCGCCATGGATGCGCGGGTCAAGCCCGCGCATGACAACACGATTGTGGTTGCGGCTCCCCCATCATGATTGCAGCCGCCGCCCCGCTTCGAACCGCGACAGCGTCCAGTCCGCTGCTCGCCGTCGAGGAGCTGTCGGTGAGCTTCGCGACCGATGACGGCCGGGTGCGGGTCGTCGAGGAGGTGTCCTTCGAGGTGCCGTCGGGCCGCACCGTCGGGCTGGTCGGCGAATCGGGCTGCGGCAAGAGCGTCACCGCGATGGCCGTCATGCGGCTGCTCAGCATTCCGCCGGCGCGGATCGACGGCGGGCGGGTGATGCTCGAGGGCACGGATCTGCTCCGCCTGCCGCCCGAGGAGATGCGGCGCCTGCGCGGCGACCGCATCGGCATGATCTTCCAGGAGCCGATGACGAGCCTCAACCCGACCTTCACGATCGGCTTCCAGATCGCCGAGGTGCTGAAGCTCCATCGCGGGATGAGCGGGCGCGCGGCGCGCGACGCGGTGATCGACATCCTGCGCCAGGTCGGCGTCGGCGCGCCGGAGCGGCGCATCGAGCAGTATCCGCATCAGCTGTCCGGCGGCCTGCGCCAGCGCATGATGATCGCCATGGCGCTCGCCTGCCATCCTGCGCTCCTCATCGCCGACGAGCCGACCACGGCGCTCGACGTCACCATCCAGGCGCAGATCCTGGACCTCCTCGCCCGGCTGCAGCGCGAGATGGGCATGGCGATCCTGATGATCACCCACGACCTGGGCGTGGTCGCCGAATTCTGCAGCGAGGTCGTCGTCATGTATGCCGGGCGCGTGGTCGAGCGCGCCGAGGTGGCGGCGCTGTTCGCCCGGCCCCGGCATCCCTACACGGTCGGGCTGCTCGCCGCGACGCCGCGCCTTGCGACGCGCGGCGGCAAGCTGCCGACGATTCCGGGCGTGGTGCCGCCGCCCGGGAAGCGCGGCGTCGGGTGCAGCTTCGCCGATCGCTGCCCGCGCGTCCTGCCGCGCTGCCGGGCGGAGCGCCCGCCGCTCGCCCCGCTGGATGCGGGCCACGCGGCGGCCTGCTGGAATCCTCAGCCGTGAGCGCCGCCGCCGCGGCCGGGAGCGCATCGCCGGCCCCGCTGCTCGAGGCGACCGGGCTGGTGAAGCATTTCCCCTCCCGCGACGGGCACGGGACCGTGCATGCGGTGGACGGGGTGAGCCTCACGCTCCATCCCGGAGAGACGCTCGGCATCGTCGGCGAGTCCGGCTGCGGCAAGTCCACCCTCGCCCGCGTCCTGCTGCGCCTCGTCGAGCCGGATCAGGGGCGGCTGCGCTTCGACGGTCAGGACCTGCTGGCGCTCGACCGCGAGCGGCTGCGCCGCCGCCGGCGCGACATGCAGCTGGTCTTCCAGGATCCTTACGCCTCGCTCGATCCGCGCATGACGATCGGCAGCATCATCGCCGAGCCGCTGGCCATCCACCGCATCGGCACGGCGCGGCAGCGGCGGGAGAAAGTGGCGGAGCTTCTGGAGCTCGTCGGGCTCGGCGCCGACGCGGCGACGCGCTATCCGCACGAGTTCTCCGGCGGGCAGCGCCAGCGCATCGGCATCGCCCGGGCGATCGCGCTGGAGCCGAAGCTGGTGATCGCCGACGAGCCGGTCTCCGCCCTCGACGTGTCGATCCAGTCGCAGATCCTCAACCTGCTGCTCGAGCTCAAGGCGCGCCTCGAGCTCTCCTACATCTTCATCTCGCACGACCTGGCCGTGGTCGAGCATGTGAGCGACCGGGTCGCCGTCATGTATCTCGGCCAGATCGTCGAGACGGCCGACACCGGGACGCTCTATCGCGACCCGAGCCATCCCTATACCCGCGCGCTCATCTCGGCCGTACCGCAGCCCGATCCGGCGCGCCGGCGCGAGCGGATCGTGCTCACGGGCGACATCCCGAACCCGGAGCATCCGCCCGCGGCCTGCCGGTTCCACCCGCGCTGCCCGCATGTGATGGAACGCTGCCGCGTGGAGTTTCCCGAGGCGCGCGAGCTCGGCACCCCGGACCGGCCGCACCCCGTCAACTGCCACCTGTATTGACGCGCGATCCGCCTGCCGGCAGCGCTCTGGCCGCCGGCGCGGTCATTCCATGAGCACGTAGCTGCCGGGCGCGTCCATCAGGGCCGGCAGGCCGCGCTGCGGCGCGCCCATCGCCGGCGGCGCGACCCGTCCGCTCGAGCGCGCGGCGAGCCAAGCCGCCCAGGCGGGCCACCAGGAGCCTTGCCGCGCCGGAGTCGCCGCCGCCCACTCGTCGGCGGACTTGTGCTTGCCCTGACCGTTGCTGGCGATCTGATACTGCCGCCGCGGATGGCCCGGCTCGCTGACGATGCCGGCGTTGTGGCCGCCGCTGGTCAGCACGTAGGTGACCTCGGTGTCGGTCAGCAGGTGGATCTTGTAGGTGGAGCGCCAGGGCGCGACATGGTCCTTCGTGGTGCCGACCGCGAAGATCGGCGCGCGGATGTCGGTCAGCGCCACCGGACGGCCGCCCACCTCGTAGCGCCCCTCGGCCAGATCGTTGTGCAGGAACAGGCGGCGCAGATACTCCGCATGCATGCGATAGGGCATGCGCGTGAGATCGGCGTTCCAGGCCATGAGGTCGTTCATGGTGTCCCGCTCGCCGCGCAGATAGGTCTTCAGCATGCGCGACCAGACGAGGTCGTTGGAGCGCAGCATCTGGAACGCGCCGGCCATCTGATGCGTGTCGAGATAGCCCTGCTCCCACATCACGTCCTCGAGGAAGGCGAGCGCACTCTCGTCGATGAAGAGCGCGAGCTCGCCGGGCTCGGTGAAGTCGGTCTGGGCGGCGAACAGCGTGAGCGTCTTCAGCCGGTCGTCGTCGTCGCGGGCCATCGCGGCGGCGGCGATGGCGAGGAGCGTGCCGCCCAGGCAATAGCCGACCGCGTGCACTTTCCGCTCCGGCACGACGCGGCCGACGGCGTCGAGCGCGTCCATCACGCCCAGCCGCAGATAGTCCTCCATGCCGAGATCGCGGTCGTCGGTGCCGGGATTCTTCCACGAGACCATGAAGACCGTGTGGCCCTGCCCGACGAGATAGCGGACCAGCGAGTTCTCGGGCGACAGGTCGAGGATGTAGTACTTCATGATCCAGGCCGGCACGATCAGCACCGGCTCGGCCGCGACCGTCTCCGTCGCCGGCGCATACTGGATGAGCTCCATCAGCCGGTTGCGATAGATCACCTTGCCCGGGGTCGCCGCCACGCGCTCGCCCACCGCATAGGCGTCGGCGCCGACCGGCTTGCAGCCGCCCACCGCGCGCTCCCAGTCCTCGATCAGGTGCAGCGCGCCGCGCGCGAGATTCGCCCCGCCCTCGCGCAGGGTGAGCTCGAGGAGCTCGGGATTCGTGGCGAGGAAATTGCTGGGCGCCAGCATGTCGAGCAGCTGGCGGGCGGCGAACTCGATCGTGCGCTCGTGCGAGGCGGAGACGCCGCGGATCCCGGTCGTGGCGTTCCACCACCATTGCTGGGTCAGCAGGAAGGACTGGTGGATCAGGTTGAACGGATAGCGCTGCCACGCCTCGCCGCGGAAGCGGCGGTCCTGCGGCAGCGGCTCGATGCAGGGGGCGGCCTCCGGGTCGAGCCCGTGCCGCGCCGCATGCACCGCGAGCC
Source organism: Alphaproteobacteria bacterium (assembly GCA_036724615.1). Lineage (GTDB taxonomy): Bacteria > Pseudomonadota > Alphaproteobacteria > Dongiales > Dongiaceae > DAIMFL01. Next base: position 17,756 of record DAIMFL010000028.1, read on the forward strand.
GCACCGATTTGCGCAGCGCCTTCCGCACGAGCTCCGCCTGCTTGCCGGGGGCGCCGGCCAGATGCGTCAGCCAGTCGAGCCAGGCGAGGGTGAGCGCCGTCGGCGACAGGCCGGCCGTCATCCGCCCGACCATCGCGTGGGTCACGCGATCGAAGGTCTGGGCATCGCCGCGATGGGGCGCGGCCTCGGCCAGGCCGGAGGCCAGGCGGTGCATCGCCTGGCCGAGCTGCTGCGCCGGGTTCGCCGTCGGCGCGACCGCAGCGGAGGCGCTCTGCCGGGCGACGGCGCGACGGGGCGCAGCGCCCTTGGCCGCGCCCCTCCCGGAGGCGGCGGATTTCACTGCCGATGCCGTTTTGTTCACGACGGGGCTCCCCCGAAATGGCGGACAGGCGGCAGCCCGACGGCGCCGCCATCTGCCTATTTGTGCATTGCAGCATGAAAATCCAGCCCCGCCGATGCGAGTGCCAGCTTTCGTGGTGCGCCGATCCACCTGACGCTGGGGGACCGGGCGTCAGGATCGGGCCACGGACCGTCAGCCGCGCCGCGCCGCCTCGATCGCGGCGACGTCGATCTTCTTCATATCCATCATCGCCGCGAACGCACGTTTTGCTTCATCGCCGCCGGCAGCCATCGCCTCCATCAGCACGCGCGGCGTGATCTGCCAGGAGACGCCCCATTTGTCCTTGCACCAGCCACAGGCACTTTCCTGGCCGCCATTGCCGACGATGGCGTTCCAGTAGCGATCGGTCTCCTGCTGATCGTCCGTGGAGATCTGGAACGAGAAGGCTTCGTTATGCTTGAACGCAGGTCCGCCATTGAGGCCGAGACAGGGGATGCCGGCGACCGTGAACTCGACCATCAGCACATCGCCTGCCTTGCCGGACGGGTAGTCGCTGGGCGCCCGGTGGACGGCCCCTACCGAGCTGTCAGGAAAAATCTCGGCGTAGAAGCGGGCTGCAGCCTCGGCGTCCTTGTCGTACCACAGGCAGATCGTGTTCTTGGCAATGGCCATCGTTCGCCCTCTTGCTGTTGAAGCCGGATCCGGTCCAGTTTCGCTTACTCGGGGGCGGTTCACGGCCCGCCCCGGCAGTGCACGACGACGACAGAATGCGGCCGTGCCAGCTGCCGTTCCGCCACGACGCCCGGCGCCGAGCGGGATTATGACAAGCTAGCGGCAGCCGATCTCCAGCACGGCGGAGACCACCTCGACCCGGCGCTCCGCCAGGCTGCGCGCGAAGTTGTCGGCCATGCGCGGGAAATCCGGGCCGAGCAGCAAATGGAGGCCGAGCGCGGGCTCGCCGGCGCCGGACGCCGCGCGGGCTGCCTGCTTGGCCAGGGCCTCCTTCGCCCAGTCGGCCACCGTCTCCGTGCGGTCCTCCCAGGAGACGATCTGGAACCCGGCCACGGCGAGCCGGCCGCGCAGCTCGTCGGCGGTGGCAAGGAAGCTCGTCGCCGGGTCGCGCGCCCAGGGGGCGGGGAAATGCGGCGGCCCGGCGAGGCCGGCCACCACGTCGTTGAGGGCGAGCCGGCCGCAGGGCACCAGGAGCCGCGCGCATTCCGCGTAGAGCCGCTTCTTGTCGGCGATGTTCATGGCCGCGTGCTGCGTCCACAGCACGTCGAAGGAGCCGTCGTGGAATGGCGCCTGAAGCGCGCTGCCGCAGACGAAGCGCACGCGGTCGTCGAGCCCGGTGAGCCGGGTCAGCCGCCGCGCCGCGCGGCAGTAGTCGGCGACGAGGTCGAGCCCGGTCACGGAACAGCCGAACTCTGCCGCGAGGGTGCGCGCCGGGCCGCCGACGCCGCTGCCGAGATCGAGCACGCGCAAGCCGGGCCGCAGCCCCGCCGCCTCGGCGAGCTCCAGCGTCGCCTTGCGGCCGCGGGAATGGAACTGGTCGACGAAGGTGAGGTCGGCGGGGGCGATGCCGGGGCGATCGAGCCCGGCCGCGGCGAGGGCGGCGTCGAGCCGGGCGACGAAGTCGCCGCTCGCGTAATGCTCGATGATGCGCCGATCGGCCATTCCCGCCTACTCCCCAGCGCGACCCAGCGGTCCTCCGGATATTCGGACCTCGGCCGCGGCTTGTCGAGCCGCGCCCGCGCCTATCGGCCGCCGGCCCGGGCCGCGATCAGCGCGTCGGCGAGCTCCACGAAGCCCGCCCCGGCGCGCGACGGCGTGACATAGGCGGGCGTCGCCGCCAGCCGGTCCGCGAAGTCGGCGATATTGGCGACGCCGACGGCGTTCGGAAAGAAGGCGAACATCGGCGCGTCGTTGGGCGAATCGCCGACGAAGACGAAGCTGTCGCGCGCCGCGTCGAGATCGATGCCGAAGCATTCGGCGAGCATGAGCCGCGTCATGCCGAGCTTGTCGTAGTCGCCGAACCAGCCGTTCACGTGGATCGAGCTCACCTTCGCCGTGGCGCCGGCCTGCGCGAACAGGGCGACGATGCGGTCGATCTCGGAGGGCGCGAGCGGCGGCACGTCCTCGCGGAAATCGACGGCGAGGTCGGCCTCGCGGTAGAGCTGGTCGGAGGCGACGGCAGCCCCCGGCACGGCGGCGAGGATCTCCTCGCGCAGCGCGGCGAGGCGCCGGCGGTTGGCGGCCCGTTCCGCTTCCGGCGCCAGGAAGCGCTTGATCAGCTTCCGCTTCGCGCCGTCATAGCGGAAATAGAAGGCGCCGTTCTCGCCCACCACCGCATCGACCGGCCACATGCGGGCGATGTGATCGCACCAGCCTGCCGGACGGCCGGTGATCGGCACCACCAGGAGCCCTGCTTCCTGCAGCCGCTCCAGCGCCGCATAGGCGTCCGCGGTCAGCCGCCCGTCGGTGGTCAGCGTATCGTCGATATCGGTGAGAACGCCGCGGATCCGGCGGCGGGCTTCGTGCGGAAATGCCGCGAGCGGCTGCATGGGATCGGACACCGGGCGGGTTTGCGTCGCGCCGGAGCTAAGCCGATGGCCGGTGGAAAGGCAATGCGCCCCAGGCCTGAGGGACCCGCTCAGGAGGCCGCGCGATGGACGGACATCTCGCTCCGGCGGCCGTGATAGCGCAGCTCGCGGGTGATGTAGTCGAGATGATCCTGCATGCGCGCCCGGGCAGATGCGGGGTCGTGCGCGCGGATCGCCTCGAACACGGCGCGGTGCTGGCGCAGGATCGTCTCCCGGTAGATGTCCGAGCCCCGGAACTTGGCGGCAGCGGCCTGCGCGCGCCGGAAGAAGGCGCGGTGCAGGGTGGCGAGAAGATGCAGGAGGACCGTGTTGCCCGCCGCCTGGGCGACCCGGGCATGAAAGCGCTCGTCGATGCCGTCCATGTCGAGCCGCTGCCGGTGGGCGCGCTCCAGCTCCTCCATCACCGCGGAGAGCTCGTCGAGATCCTGCGGGGTGGCGAATTCGGCGGCGAGCGCCGCCGTCTCCGATTCGAGCGTCCGGCGCACCTCCAAGAGCTCGATGAGCCGGTCGATGCTGTCGCCGATCAGCCGGGTCAGCGGATCGCCCAGCTCCGGCGCGGTGGCGGCGCGGGCGAAGATGCCGCGGCGCGGCCGGATCTCCAGCAGCCCCTGCCCGACCAGCATGTTGATCGCCTCGCGGACGACCGGCCGGCTGACCCGCATCTGGGCCGCGAGCTCCCGCTCGCTCGGCAACCGGTCGCCGGGCGCCAGCGTGCCGTCTTCCAGGCGCGCGCGCAGCTGATCGAACACGGCCTCGGCAATTTTTTTTGGGGTGATCGGACCGAACGACATGCGAACCCCTCGTACCCGGCGTGATCTTACCACCCGGCCGGGGGGCGGCAACGGCGGCGGGAGCCGATGTGCGTCGGATCACAAATTTGCTACGAGACCTTGCCTGACAGGACTTTGCAGGGGACCGCCAGCATACCCGAAGGTGCAAGCCCGGACGTGCAGCGGAAAGTTGTGGTCATACCACGAGGCTGCACGCGACCGCCGCCCATGAGCGGCAGGCCGCCGCCGGCGCGCGCACCGGCCGGGCTATGCCGGCTGCGCGGCGCCTGGTTCGGATTCGGCCTGCTCGTGCAACCGGTCGGCGACACGCCAGGCGCGCTCATGCAGGAAGAATACGAACGTATTCACCGTCGGCTCGATCAGCGCGACGCCGGTCGCTATGGCGACCGACCCGGTGAGGGCGTAGGTCACCCCGAAACCGACCGCGAAATGCAGCACGGCGAAGCTCAAGGTCTTCAGGGTGTCACGCAGCAACATGGCCGTCTCTCATTGCGAATCGTTCTTAATTCCATTCTAAGATAGGCAGCCGACGCAGCCGGCGCAAGAGGCCGTGGCCGGCCCCCGCGCCGCGCTGCGACCGATGGTCCGAAGGGCCAGAATGCCGCGAGATCTAAAGTGCGGGGTGACGGCCGCCGGACGGCTCCGCGGCGGGGTCCGCCTCGCGGGGCAGCGCGGAAGGCTCCAGCGCCACCATGGTCGGCGCCGTCGAGGTGAGATCGAACCCGGTCCGCGCTTCCGCCGGCCGGACGGTGCGCCGGGTGGTGCGCCAGAGGGCGAAGCCGGCCAGGAGCAGGTGGAAGACGGCGGTGGTCGCGAACAGCCCGACCGGGCCGATCTGCTCCATGGCGGCAGCGGCGAGCACCGGGCCGATCACCGAGCCGATGCCGTTGGCGAGAAGGAGCCCGGAGGCCGCCTCGACGAAATCGGACCGTTCCACGAAATCGAAGGCATGGGCGGCGCAGATGGCGTAGAGCGGCAATGCGGCCGCCCCGAACAGCGCGGCGACGCCCGCCCCCGGCCAGCCGCCGCGACCGCCGAGCAGCACCAGCGCGACGGCGGCGATGGCGGCGGCGACGCAGCCGCCGATCAGCATGTAGCGCCGGTCGAAGCGGTCGGACAGCCGGCCGATCGGCCATTGCGCGAGGGCGCCGCCCAGCACCGCGATCGACATGAAGATCGCGACCTGATCCGTGGTGGCGCCGAGGCCCGTGGCATAGGCGGGGCCCAGCGCCCAGAACGCGCCGTTGGTGATGCCGACCACGAACACGCCGACGACGCCGACCGGCGAGACGCGATAGAGCCGGATCGGCCGCAGCCGCGCCTCGGCGAGGGGCGAGGGCGGCGGCGCGACGGTGAGCGACACCGGCACGGCGGCGAGCGACACCAGGATCGAGGCGAGCGCGAAGAGCGGGAACTGCGTCGGGTCGTCGAAGGTCAGCATCATCTGCCCGGCCACCACCACGGACAGGTTGACCATGGTGTAGATGCCCATGACCAGGCCGCGATTGGTGTTGTCGGCCTTCTCGTTCAGCCAGCTCTCGATGACGAGGTAGAGACCGGCGAAGCAGAAGCCGGTCAGCATGCGCATCAGGGTCCAGACGACGGAATCGACCTGGATCGCATGGACCAGCACCACGGTGGAGGCGATCGAGGCGAGCGCGGTGAAGGCGCGGATGTGGCCCACCCGCTGGATGAGGCGCCCGCCGCGCAGGCAGCCCAGCACGAATCCCAGGTAGTAGCCCGAGCCCATGAGGCCGATCTCGAGGGCGTCGAACGCCTCGAGGCTGGCGCGCACCGGTAGCAGCGTCTGCTGCAGGCCGTTGCCCATGAGGAGGATGGCGATGGACAGCAGCAGCGCGGAGATGGGCGAGAGCACGGCTTTCATGGATCCGACCCTATGCAATCGCGGCGCGGGTGAAAACCCGGGCCGCCGCTCAGCCGATCAGGATCTCGCCGTTCTCCACGCCGACGGCGACGGCGGTCAGCGATCGCCCCCGGCACGGGCCGGCGACGCACATGCCGTCCTCGATGCGGAACAGCGCGCCGTGCGTGTGGCACTGCAGATGGCGGCCGTCTGCCGACAGGAACCGGTCGGGTAGCAGGTCGAGCGGCGTGCCGGCATGCGGGCAGCGGTTCTCGTAGGCGAGGACGCGCCCGCCCCGGCGCAGGACGAAGACGTCGAATCGCCGGTCGCCTTCGCCGAGCTCGAAGCCGCGCGCCTCGCCCTCGGCGAGCGCGTCGAGACGGCAGAGCAGGCGCCGCGTCATCTCCGCCGTCAGGCGGCAGGAACGCCGCCCATCCTGCAGATGAGCTTCCAGGACGCCTCGTCCACCGGCGAGACGGAAAGCCGCGACATGCGCACCAGCGGCAGGTCCTGGAGCTTCGGCTCCGCCTTGATCGCCTTCAGCGTCACCGGCGTCTTCAGCGGCATGACCGGCTTCACGTCCACCATGCCGAACTTGCCGCTCTCGTCCTTCGGATCGGGATAGTACTCGCGGACGATCTCCATGATGCCGACGATCTCCAGCCCCTCGTTGGAGTGGTAGAAGAAGGCGCGGTCGCCCTTCTTCATCGTCTTCATGTTGTTGGAGGCGAGCGCGTTGCGCACGCCGTCCCACTGGGTGCGCTTGTCCTTGACCAGGCGATCCCAGGAATAGACCGACGGCTCCGATTTCATCAGCCAATGGGCCATGACACGTCCCTCTACGGCAGCACCTTCTTCCACGGCCTGACCGAGACGGTCTGGAACAGCCCCGCCTTTGCATACGGGTCGCTGCCGACGAAGGCGTCGAGCGCCGCCCGATCCGCGAAATCGACGATGACGAGCGAGCCGATCATCGTCTGCCCGTCCTCCGCGAGCAGCGGCCCGGCGCTGACGAGATGATCGAGATGCGCCTTCAGATGCGCCACATGCGCCTCGCGATTGGCGAGGCGGAGATCGACGCTGTCCGGCTTGTCGAGGCAGTGGATGGCGTAGAGCATTGGCGGTTGCGTTTCCGTCCGGAGTCCGGTTCGAGGGCGACAGTAGCCGATCGGCCGATGCCTCTCAATCGACCGGCGCCTCCGCCTTGAACGGGCGCGCGAGGAGGCCCGCGATCTCTCTGTCGATGTCGCCGCCGTGATGCAGCAGGCGATCGACGGCGGCGACGATGGGAAGCTCGACCCCGAGCCGCGCGCCGAGGGCGGCGATCGCCGCGGCGGAGGTCACGCCCTCCGTCACCGCGCGGCGCTCGGCGAGGATATCGGCGAGGGAGCGCCCCTCGCCCAGCGCCACGCCGAGCGACATGTTGCGCGAGGTCGGCGCGTTGCAGGTGAGCACCAGGTCGCCGAGGCCGGAGAGCCCCATCAGCGTCTCCGCCCGGCCGCCTTTCGCCAGAGCGAGGCGGATCATCTCGGCAAGGCCGCGCGTCACCAGCGCGGCCCGGGCATTGTCGCCGAGCCCGCGCCCGACGACGATGCCGCAGGCGATGGCGAGCACGTTCTTCACCGCGCCGCCGATCTCCGCCCCCAGCGGGTCGTCGGAGAGATAGGGGCGGAAGCGCGGCGTGCCGATCAGCGCGACGAAGCGCTGCGCCACCTCGGGATCGGCGGCGGCCACCGTCACCGCGGTCGGAAGGTCGCGCGCCACCTCCGGCGCAAGGGTCGGGCCGGAGATCACCGCGAGCGGGCGCCCGGGCAGGACTTCCGCCGCCACCTCGCTCATCAGCGCGAGGCTGCCGAGCTCCACGCCCTTGGCGCAGAGCGCGACCGGCGTTCCCGATGGAAGATGCTTCGCGAGCGCGCCGGCGACGCCGCGCAGATGCTGCGCCGGCGGCACCAGCAGCAGCGCCGCGCAGGAGGCGAGCTCCGCCAGGTCCCCGGTCGCCCGAATGCCGGGGTCGAGCGCGACGCCGGGAAGGAAGACCGGGTTCTCGCGCCGCGCATTGATCGCAGCCGCCACCTCCGCCTCGTGCGCCCAGACGAGCACGTCGCCCCCGGCGCGGCGCGCCACCAAGGCGAGCGCCGTGCCCCAGGCGCCGGCGCCGACGATTCCGAGCCCTGCGCTCACGCCTTGACTCCGGCGCCCACCGCCTTGGGCGCGGCCGGGTCGAGCGGCCAGCGCGGGCGCGGCGCGAAGTCGAGTCCGTCGCGCTGGCCGAGCCGCAGCCGCTCGATGCCGGCCCAGGCGATCATCGCGGCATTGTCCGTGCAGAGCCGGGCCGGCGGCGCCACGAGGCGCAGATCGTGGCGCGTGGCGGTGCGCTCCAGCCGCGCCCTGAGATAGGAATTGGCGGCGACGCCGCCCGCCACCACCAGCGCGTTCACATCGCCCATGCCCCGCGCCATGGCGATAGCGTTGGCCACGCGATCGGTGATCGCGGCGCCGACCGCCGCCTGGAAGGCGGCGGCGAGATCGTCGCGGTCGGCCTCGCTCAACCGGCCGTCGGGCGAACGGGCGGCGAGATCCGCGACGCGCTGCCGCACCGCGGTCTTGAGGCCGGAGAAGGAGAAATCGCAGCCCGGCCGGCCGCGCATCGGCTGCGGCAGCTCGAAGCGGCGGATCGCCCGCTCCGATTCCTCGTCGCCTATGGCCCTTGCGGCGGACCGGGCGGCCGCCTGTTCGACCGCCGGGCCGCCGGGATAGCCGAGACCCAGCAGCTTCGCCGTCTTGTCGAAGGCCTCGCCCGCGGCATCGTCCACGGTGGTGCCGAGCCGGCGGTACCGCCCGACGCCCTGGACCAGCAGAAGCTGGCAATGCCCGCCGGAGACGAGCAGCAGGAGATAGGGAAACGCGAGATCCTCCACCAGCCGGGCCGAGAGCGCATGGCCCTCCAGGTGATTGACCGCGAGAAACGGCAGGCGATGCACGGCGGCGATCGCCTTGCCCATGGTGACGCCGACCATGACGCCGCCGATGAGGCCGGGCCCGCCGGTCGCGGCGACGCCATCGAGCTCGGCGAAGCCGATCCCGGCCTTCGCCATCGCCTCGGCGATGAGCCCGTCCAGGTGGTCCAGATGGCTGCGCGCCGCGATCTCCGGCACCACCCCGCCATAGGGGCGGTGCTCGGCCAGCTGCGACAGCACCAGGTCGGCCAGCACCTCGCGGCGGTCGGTCACGACGGCCGCCGCCGTCTCGTCGCAGCTCGTCTCGATTCCCAGCATGGTCATGGCGGGCCGGACTGTACTGCGGCGATGCAGGGGATGCTACCCGGCTCGCCCGCCTTGCGCCGCCGTCGCCCAGCCCCTAAACCTTGCCGCCATGGCACGTTCCCGCGGCGACCACCCATTGCGCATCGGCACGCGGGGCAGCCCGCTGGCTCTGGCGCAGGCGCACGAGCTGCGCGACCGGCTTCTGGCCGCCCACCCGCATCTCGCGCGCGCGGCGATCGAGATCGTCGTCATCAAGACGACCGGCGACACGGTGCAGAACCGCACCCTGGCCGAGATCGGCGGCAAGGGCCTGTTCACCAAGGAGATCGAGGAGGCGCTGGCGCAGGGCGAGCTCGACATGGCCGTGCATTCCATGAAGGACATGCCGACCGTCCTGCCCGATGGTCTCGTCATAGACTGCCTGCTGCCGCGCGAGGACCCGCGCGACGCGCTGTTCGCCCGCTCCGGCGGCAGCCTGATGACCCTGCCGCCGGCCTGCATCGTCGGCACCGCGTCGCTCCGCCGGGCGGCGCAGGTGAAGGCGCTGCGGCCGGACCTCACCGTGGTGCCGCTGCGCGGCAATGTCGGCACCCGGCTGCGCAAGCTCGCCGACGGCGAGGTCGGCGCCACGCTGCTCGCCGTCGCCGGGCTGAAGCGGCTCGGGCGGCAGGGCGAGGCGACGGCCATCCTGTCGACGGAGGAGATGCTGCCGGCCGTGGCGCAGGGCGCGATCGGCGTGGAGCGCCGCGCCGACGACATGGCGACCGCCGCCCTTCTGGCGCCGATCAACGACCGCGAGACCGCCGTCCGCGTCGCCGCCGAGCGCGCCTGTCTCGCCGTGCTCGACGGCTCCTGCCGCACCCCGATCGCGGCGCTGGCGGAGCTCGAAGGGCATCTCGACCAGCCCGGCGGAACGACGCTGCGCCTGCGCGCGTTGATTGCACAGCCGGACGGCAGCGTCGTGCATCGCGAGGAGCGGCGCGGGCCGGCCTCGGCCGCCGAGGCGCTCGGACGCGCCGCCGGCGAGGCGCTGAGATCCGCCGGGGGGCCGGGCTTTTTCCATCCTGCGCAGTAGGGCATCATGGCCGGCACAGCGAGAGGGGGAGGCATGCGCGCGCTGATCACCCGGCCGGAGGAGGACGCCGCGCCGCTGGCGCAGGCGCTCGAAGACCGGGGCGTCGAGGTCACGGTCGAGCCCCTGCTCGCGATCCGCCCGGTCGCCGGCGCCGCGATCGATCTCGACGGCGTGCAGACCCTGATCTTCACCAGCAGCAACGGCGTGCGCGCCTTCGCCGCCCTGTCCGAGCGGCGCGACATCGACGTGCTGACGGTGGGCGACGCGACGGCCGAGGCGGCGCGCGCCGCCGGATTCGCGCGGGTGGAGAGCGCCGGCGGCGACGTCGGCGACCTCGCCCGGCTGATCAGGGAGCGCGTCGATCCGGCGAAAGGCGCGCTGTATCACGCGGCCGGCAGCGTGGTGGCCGGCGACCTGGCCGGTCAGCTCGCCGAAGCCGGCTACGATTTCCGCCGCGCCGTGCTCTACGAGGCGAAGCCGGCCGAGGCGCTGTCGCCCGGCGTCGTCGAGGCGCTCGCCGATCGCGGCTTCGATCTCGTGCTGTTCTTCTCGCCGCGCACCGCCGCGACTTTCGTGGAGCTGGTGGATAAGGCGGACGACCGTCGCGCGGCGTCCGGCTGCGCCGCCGCCACCGCGCTCTGCCTGAGCGAGGCCGTCGCCAGGGCGGCCGAGGCGCTGCCGTGGAAACAGGTGCTGAGCGCGGAGCATCCCGATCTTCCGTCGATGCTGCGGCTCGTCGACCGGGCGCTGGCGTCGTCCGAGCCGAGTTCGGCGGCCGCCGCCGCGCCGCAGGCTTCCTCGCCGCAGCGACCCGAGCCGCTCTCCCCGCCGCC
>DAIMFL010000029.1:0-14637 GCA_036724615.1 Alphaproteobacteria bacterium
CGGCCGTCCGGCAGGTCGCGGAGGAAGAGGAGGCGCCCAAGGTGCGCCGGCCGGGTGCGCGCCCGACGCTCACCCGTCCCGGCGCCTCCCCCCGGCGCGGCGAGCCGCGCCGGCGCACCGGCAAGCTCACCATCACCCAGGCGCTCGACGAGACCGACGAGGAGAGGATGCGCAGCCTCGCCTCGGTCCGCCGGGCCCGCGAGCGCGAGAAACAGCGCGCGCTGCAGATGCGCAGCGAAGGTCAGAAGGTCATTCGCGACGTGGTCATCCCCGAGACCATCACCGTTCAGGAACTCGCCAACCGCATGGCGGCGCGCGGCGCCGACGTGATCAAGGTGCTCATGAAGATGGGCATCATGGCGAACATCAACCAGTCGCTCGACGCCGACACGGCGGAGCTCGTGGCCGGCGAGTTCGGCCATCGCGTGCGCCGCGTCTCGGCCGCCGACATCGAGATCGGCCTGGAAGGCGACGTGGACGATCCGGCGACGCTCCGGCCGCGGCCGCCCGTCGTCACCATCATGGGCCATGTCGACCACGGCAAGACGTCGCTGCTCGACGCGCTCAGGCAGACCGACGTGGCCGCGCACGAGGCCGGCGGCATCACGCAGCATATCGGCGCCTATCAGGTGCAGCTGCCGTCCGACCAGCGCATCACCTTCATCGACACGCCGGGCCACGCCGCGTTCTCGGAGATGCGCGCCCGCGGCGCCAACATCACCGACATCGTGGTGCTGGTGGTGGCCGCCGACGACGGCATCATGGAGCAGACGGTCGAGGCGATTCACCACGCCCGGGCCGCCAGGGTGCCCGTCATCGTCGCCATCAACAAGATGGACAAGCCCGACGCGAACCCGGGCCGCGTGCGGCAGGAGCTGCTGCAGCACGAGGTCGTGGTCGAGGACATGGGCGGCGACGTGCTCGACGTCGAAGTCTCGGCCCGGACCAAGCAGGGCCTCGACAAGCTGGAGGAGGCGATCCTGCTCCAGGCGGAGCTGCTCGACCTCAGCGCCAATCCCGACCGTCAGGCCGACGGCGCCGTCGTCGAGGCGCGGCTGGAGCGCGGCCGCGGCCCGGTGGCGACGCTCCTGGTGCAGCGCGGCACGCTCAAGGTGGGCGACATCTTCGTCGCCGGCGCCGAATGGGGCCGCGTGCGCGCGCTCATCAACGACCGCGGCGAGAACGTCGAGGCCGCAGGCCCGGCGGCCCCGGTCGAGGTGCTGGGCCTGCAGGGCGCGCCGATGGCCGGCGACCGCTTCATCGTGGTGGAGAACGAGACCCGGGCGCGGCAGATCAGCGAGTACCGCCAGCGTCTCGAGCGCGAGAAGCAGACGAGCGTGGCCGCACGCGGCACGCTGGAGCAGATGTTCGAGAAGATCGCGGCCGGCGAGTCGAAGGAGCTCGCGGTGGTCGTGAAGTCCGACGTGCAGGGCTCGCTCGAGGCCATCTCGTCGAGCCTCAGCAAGCTGGGCACGGACGAGGTCAAGATGCGCGTGCTGCATGCCGCGGTGGGCGGGATCAACGAATCCGACGTGACGCTGGCGCGCGCGTCGGGCGCGATGATCATCGGCTTCAACGTGCGCGCCAATCCGCAGGCCCGCGACATGGCCCGCCGAGACAACATCGACATCCGCTACTACTCGATCATCTACAACGTGATCGACGACATGAAGGCGGCATTGAGCGGCCTGCTCGCGCCGCAGGTGCGCGAGAAGTTCCTGGGCAACGCGGCGATCCGCGAGGTCTTCAACATCACCAAGATCGGCAAGGTCGCCGGCTGCATGGTGACCGAAGGCGTGGTGAAGCGCGGCGCCAAGGTGCGGCTGCTGCGCGACAACGTCGTCATCCACGAGGGCTCGCTCAAGACGCTCAAGCGCTTCAAGGACGAGGTGCGCGAGGTCAAGGAAGGCTACGAGTGCGGCATGGCGTTCGAGAACTATCACGACATCCAGGCCGGCGACGTCATCGAGTGCTTCGAGATGGAGGAGATCGCCCGCGCGCTGTGACGTTGCGCAGGGGAGGACCGTCGTGACGCGCCGGCGCGGCGCCGGAAAGGGCCGCGACCCCGCGGGCCGCGGCCCCAGCCAGCGGCAGCTCCGGGTGGGCGAGGAGGTGCGCCATGCGCTGGCCCGCGTGCTGGCGCGCGGCGAGCTGTCCGACCCGGCGCTCGACGGCCTGTCCGTGACCGTGACCGAAGTCCGCATGAGCCCGGATCTCCGGAACGCCACCGCCTTCGTGACGCCCTTGGGCGGCGGTGACGCCGCGGCAGTGGTCAAGGCGCTCAACCGGGCGGGCGGCTATTTCCGCGGCCAGCTCGCCCACGAGATCGAGCTGCGCTACGCGCCCTCGGTGCGGTTCTCGGTCGACCGCTCCTTCGAGGAGGCGTCGCGGGTCGAGGCGCTGCTGCACGATCCCGCCGTGGCGCGCGATCTCGAAGCCGGGACCGACGACCCGGCGGCGCGCGGCGGGGAGGACGACGACGATGGCGCGTAGGCGGCAGGGCCTGCCGATCCACGGCTGGCTCGTCATCGACAAGCCCGCCGGCATGAGCTCCGCCCATGTCGTCGCCAAGGTCCGCCGGCTGACCGGCGCCGCCAAGGCCGGCCATGGCGGCACGCTCGATCCGCTCGCCACCGGGATCCTGCCGATCGCCCTCGGCGAGGCGACCAAGACCGTGTCCTACGTGATGGACGGCGCCAAGGAGTACCGCTTCACCCTGCGCTTCGGCGAGGCGCGGGCGACGGACGACGCCGAGGGCCCGGTCACCGGGACCAGCCCCATGCGCCCGTCGGACGCCGAGATCCGCGCCGTGCTGCCGCGCTTCGTCGGCACGATCGAGCAGGTTCCGCCGGCCTTTTCGGCGCTCAAGGTCGACGGCGTGCGCGCCTACGAGCTGGCCCGCGCGGAGGAGACGGTGGAGCTCGAGTCGCGCCGGGTGCGGATCGAACGCCTGGAGCTCGTCGCCCGCCCCGATCCGGACCATGCGGAGTTCACCGTCCGTTCCGGAAAGGGCGCCTATATGCGCAGCCTCGCCCGCGACATCGCCCGGTCCCTCGGGACGGTCGGCCATGTCGCGGTCCTGCGCCGCACGGCGGTCGGGCCGTTCACCGAGGCTCAGGCGATTTCGCTGGAAACTCTGGGGACCCTCGGGCATAGTCTCGCCGCCTCAGGGCATCTGTTGACGGTCGAGACCGCGCTGGACGACATCCCGGCGCTCGCCTTGACCGAAGCCGAGGCGCGACGTCTGCGCTCCGGGCAATCGGTCGGACTCCTCCGCCGCATGGACCTGGAGCGTGTCGCTCATCTCGAAAGCGGAGCGGTGGTTTGCGCCATGGCGGAAGGAAAGCCCGTGGCGCTCGCCCGTTTCGAGGCCGGCGACCTTCGCCCCGTGCGCGTGTTGAACCTCTAACTCAAGGGAAAACCCGATGTCGATCACTGCCGAGCGCAAGCAGGCGCTCATCAAGGAATTCGCCGCCAGCGAGGGCGACACCGGTTCGCCGGAAGTCCAGGTCGCGATCCTCTCCGAGCGGATCAAGAACCTCACCGAGCACCTGCAGACCCATGCGAAGGACTTCCATTCGCGCCGCGGCCTGCTGGTCATGGTCGGCCAGCGGCGGCGCCTGCTCGACTATCTGAAGGGCAAGAACGCAGAGCGCTACCAGGAGCTCGTGAAGCGCCTTGGCCTGCGCCGCTGACGGATTGCCAATTCGCGGAGCAGCGGCATCCCGCCGCCGGCCTTCCGCGTTGCTTAGACGATGATACGCGGAGCGCGCGTCCCCGGCCGGAGCGCCGCGCTCTTGCGTCCGACGGGCGGCGGCCCGCGGCGTCCCTCCGCGCATCGCGCGGCCGGGGCGGTCGCGGGCTGTCCGGAGTCCCGCCGGACGCCGGGATGCCGGGCCGACGTAAGGGGCGGGACCGTTCCGCCCCTTGCGCGGGTCCGGCGGCCAGATCCGGCCCAGACCCAAGCAAGGACATGAATGATGTTCAACGTCTTCCGTAAGGAGATCGACTGGGGCGGGCGCAAGCTCGTCCTCGAGACCGGCAAGGTGGCGCGGCAGGCCGACGGCGCCGTGATGGTGACCTACGGCGACACGGTGGTGCTCGCCACCGCCGTCGGGCAGAAGGCGCCGAAGCCCGGCGTCGATTTCTTCCCGCTCACCGTCAACTACCAGGAGAAGACCTTCGCCGCGGGCAAGATCCCCGGCGGCTTCTTCAAGCGCGAGGGGCGCCCGAGCGAGAAGGAGATCCTGACCTCCCGCCTGATCGACCGCCCGATCCGGCCGCTGTTCCACAGCTCGTACCGGAACGAGACCCAGGTCATCTGCACCACCTTGTCGCACGACCTGGAGAACGATCCGGACATCGTGGCGATGATCGGCGCCTCCGCCGCCCTCACCATCTCCGGCATTCCGTTCCTCGGCCCCATCGGCGCGGCCCGCGTCGGCTATGTCGACGGCCAGTACGTGCTCAATCCGCTGCTGGACCGGATGGACAACTCCGCCCTCGACCTCGTGGTCGCCGGCACGTCCGAGGGCGTGCTGATGGTCGAGTCCGAGGCGCAGGAGCTGTCGGAGGAGGTGATGCTCGGCGCCGTCACCTTCGGCCACGAGCAGTACCAGGCGGTCATCAACGCCATCATCGATCTCGCCGAGCAATGCGCCAAGGAACCCTGGGCCCTGGCCGAGCCGCCGGCGGAGTATCAGACGGTCGAGAGCCGGCTGCGCGAACTGGCCGAAACCGGCCTCAGGGACGCCTACAAGGAGGTCCGGAAGCAGGTCCGGCACGAGAAGATCGCCGCGGTGAAGGCCGACGCCTTCGCCAGGCTGGCGGAGGAGGAGCACGCGCCCGAGCTCGCCGCCAAGCTGTTCAAGAAGCTCGAGAGCGAGATCGTCCGCGGCAACATCCTGAAGACCGGCCAGCGCATCGACGGGCGCGACACCAGGACGGTGCGCCCGATCGTCGCCGAGGTCGGCGTGCTGCCGCGCGCCCACGGCTCCGCCCTGTTCACCCGCGGCGAGACGCAGGCGCTGGTCGTCACCACGCTCGGCACCGGCCAGGACGAGCAGATCATCGACGCGCTCGAGGGCGAGTACCGCGAATCCTTCCTGCTGCATTACAACTTCCCGCCCTATTCGGTGGGCGAGGCGGGGCGCATGGGATCGCCGGGGCGGCGCGAGATCGGCCACGGCAAGCTCGCCTGGCGCGCGGTCCGGCCGCTCCTGCCGAAGAAGGAGGCGTTCCCCTACACGCTGCGCGTCGTCTCCGAGATCACCGAGTCGAACGGCTCCTCCTCGATGGCCACGGTCTGCGGCAGCTCGCTGGCGCTGCTGGATGCCGGCGTGCCGCTGAAGGCGCCGGTCGCCGGCATCGCCATGGGCCTCATCAAGGAAGATGACGGCTTCGCCGTGCTCTCCGACATCCTCGGCGACGAGGACCATCTCGGCGACATGGACTTCAAGGTCGCCGGTACGGCCGACGGCGTCACCTCGCTGCAGATGGACATCAAGATCACGTCCATCACGCCGGAGATCATGAAGATCGCGCTCGGCCAGGCGCGCGACGGGCGGATGCACATCCTGGGCGAGATGGCCAAGGCCCTCACCCAGTCGCGCGACGCGGTGAGCCAGAACGCGCCGCGCATCACCGTCATCAACATCCCGAAGGACAAGATCCGCGAGGTGATCGGCTCCGGCGGCAAGGTGATCCGCGAGATCACCGAGCAGACCGGCGCCAAGATCGACATCGAGGACGACGGCACGATCAAGGTGGCCGCGGTCGACGCCTCCGCGGCGCAGGCCGCGATCGACTGGATCCGCGGCATCGTGGCGGAGCCGGAGGTCGGCGTGATCTACACCGGCAAGGTGGTGAAGATCATGGAGTTCGGCGCCTTCGTGAACTTCCTCGGGAGCCGCGACGGTCTGGTCCATATCAGCGAGCTGGCGCCGCAGCGGGTCAAGCAGACCTCGGACGTCGTCTCGGTCGGGGACGTGGTCAAGGTGAAGGTGCTCGGCATGGACGACCGGGGCAAGGTCAAGCTCAGCATGAAGGCGGTCGACCAGCAGACCGGCGAGGACCTCACCAAGAAGGCCGAGGCGGCGTCCTGATCCAACGCGCCTCCGCCGCCACGGCCGCCCCCATGGTCGTCCGATGGGCGGCGCCGCTGCTGCCGCGGGTCATCGGCCATCGCGGCGCGGCGGCGGCGGCGCCCGAGAACACGCTCCCGTCGCTGCGCGAGGCGAAGCGGCAGGGCGCCGGGGGCGTGGAGTTCGACGCCAAGCTCACCGCCGACGGCGTGCCGGTGCTGTTCCACGACGAGACGCTGGACCGCACCACCAACGGGCGCGGCCCGGTGGCACGGACCCGCCTGCTCGACATCCGCCGGCTCGACGCCGGGCTGTGGTTCGGTCCTGAATGGCGTCGAACCCCGGTGCCGCTGCTCGAAGACGCGCTGAAGCTCGTCGTCGAGCTCGACCTCGACGTCAATGTCGAGATCAAGCCCTGCCCGGGGCGCGAGGTCGAAACCGCGCAGCAGGTCGTCCGGGTGATCGGCCAGGTCTGGCCGCGCGAGCGCAAGCCGCCGCTGCTGTCGAGCTTCGCGCCGGGCAGCCTGCTCGCCGCCCGGCTCGCCGCTCCGGAGCTGCCGCGCGGGCTGCTGCTCTGGGACGACCCGGAAGGCTGGGCGTCCCAGGCCCGGGAACTCGCCTGCGTTAGCGTCCATTGTGCGGAACAGTACCTGACCGCCGGGTGGGCGGCCGAGATCAAGCGGGCGGGCTATGCCCTGGCGGTGTACACGGTGAACGATCCGGTGCGCGCCAGGGTGCTGACCGGCTGGGGCGCCGATGCGATCATCACCGACCGCCCCGACGTCGTCGCCGGGGCGATCTGATCGGCCGGCCCCGAGTGGCGCTGCCGCGCCGATGCGACTATATGTGACGGACGCCGGGCGGCAGGCCCGGCCGTCAGAAGGGTGAGGACGCGTGAACAGCTTGGACTCCCTCGTCATTTCGGGAAGGGAGGTGCTGCCGGTCATCGAGGGCGGCAAGGGCATCTCGATCTCGAACGGCGAGAGCTCCGGCGCCTGGGCCGCCTCCGGCGGGGTCGGGACCTTCTCCGGCGTGAACGCCGACAGCTATGACGCGGCCGGCAACCTCGTCCCGCAGGTCTATCGCGGCAGAACGCGGCGGGAGCGGCACGAGGAGCTCGTCGCTTTCGCCATCCAGGGCGGCATCACCCAGGCGCGCATCGCCCACGAGATCTCCGGCGGCAACGGCCGCATCCACATGAACGTGCTGTGGGAGATGGCGGCGTCGGAGCGCGTGCTGCATGGCGTGCTCGAAGGGGCGAAGGGCCTCATCCACGGCGTCACCTGCGGCGCCGGCATGCCCTATCGCATCGCCGAGATCTGCGCGCGCTACGGCGTGCACTACTACCCGATCGTCTCCTCCGCGCGCGCGTTCCGCGCCCTGTGGAAGCGGGCCTATCACAAGTTCAGCGACTGGCTGGGCGGCGTGTGCTACGAGGATCCGTGGCTGGCCGGCGGCCATAACGGCCTGTCGAACAACGAGGATCCGCTGAAGCCGGAGCCGCCCTTCCCGCGGGTGGTCGCGCTCCGGAAGACGATGCGCGAGGAATGCGGCCTCGGGGACACGCCGATCTTCATGGCCGGCGGCGTCTGGTACCTGCGCGAATGGGCGGACTGGATCGGCAATCCGGAGATCGGGCCGATCGCGTTCCAGTTCGGCACCCGGCCGCTGCTCACCCGCGAAAGCCCGATCTCGGACGCCTGGAAGCAGAGGCTTCTCGCGCTCGACGAGGGCGACATCCTGCTCAACCGCTTCAGCCCGACCGGATTCTATTCCTCCGCGGTGCGCAACCCGTTCCTGCGCGAGCTCGAGGAGCGCTCGGAGCGCCAGGTCGCCTATTCGAACTCGCGGGTCGGCGAGCACGAATGGGAGTTCCCGGTCGGCGCCCGCGGGCGGCTCGTCTACCTCACCGCGGCCGACAAGCTGCGCGCCGAGGACTGGGTGCGCCAGGGCTTCACCGAGGCGCTGAGGACGCCGGATTCCACCTTGATCTTCGTCACGCCCGAGCGTGCGGAGGAGATTCACAGGGACCAGGTCGCCTGCATGGGCTGCCTGTCCGCCTGCCAGTTCTCCAACTGGGCGCAGAACGAGGCCGGCACGACCGGCAAGAAGGCCGATCCGCGGTCCTACTGCATCCAGAAGACGCTGCAGGCGATCAGCCACTCCGACGACACGGAGCACCAGCTGATGTTCGCCGGCCACAACGCCTTCCGCTTCCGGACCGACCCGTTCTACGCGAACGGCTTCATCCCCACGGTGCGCCAGCTCGTCGAGCGCATCCTGACCGGTGACTGAGGGGGCGGGTGCCGGCTGCCGCGGCGTCTTCGACTCGTTCCAGGAAAGCGCCTAGCGGGCCGTCTTAAGACTTTATTTCTGGGCAACATGGTCCCATATTGGCAGCAATGACAGCAAGCAACCGACCCTTTGCCCCGGCCCTCGACCGGCTGCGGGCCGCGGGGCTGCGCCCGACCCGGCAGCGGCTCGCCTTGGCGCGCCTCCTGTTCGACCAGGGCGACCGGCACATCACCGCCGAGCAGCTCCACGCCGAGGCGATGAACGCCAAGGTCCGGGTTTCGCTCGCCACCGTCTACAACACCCTCCATCAGTTCACCGCCCTCGGCATGCTGCGCGAGGTGGTGGTGGAGTCGGCGCGGTCCTATTTCGACACGAACACCGCCGACCATCACCACTTCTTCCACGAACGGACCGGGCAGCTGGCCGACATTCCGGGCGACCAGGTGCAGCTCTCCCGCCTGCCCTCGGCCCCCGACGGGACCGAGGTGGCCCGCGTCGACGTGATCGTCCGCGTGCGCGACCGCGCCTGAGGCCCTTTTTCCGGCGGTACCGGGATGTGGGCGGTTCCTTAGAACTGCTCCAAACTATTGACAGGCTCCGGCCGCAAGGTCCATAAAGGGCCCGACGGTTTCAGCCACTCCGGCGGCTGCTCGCGTCCAGGCACGGGGGCCTGACCGGCAAGGGCCCGTGCGAGAATAAGGGAGAGAACCGATGCCAGAACTCAAGAACAGCAAGACCCTCGAGAACCTGAAGGCGGCCTTCGCGGGCGAGAGCCAGGCGAACCGGCGCTACCTGTATTTCGCCCAGAAGGCGGACGTCGAAGGCTACAACGACGTCGCGGCGGTGTTCCGCTCGACCGCCGAGGGCGAGACCGGCCATGCCCATGGCCATCTGGAGTTCCTCGAGGCGGTCGGCGACCCGGCGACGGGCGAGCCGATCGGCGACACCTCGAAGAATCTCAAGGCGGCGATTGCCGGCGAGACGCACGAGTACACCGACATGTACCCGGGCATGGCGCGCACCGCGCGCGAAGAGGGCTTCGAGGAAATCGCCGAGTGGTTCGAGACCCTGGCGAAGGCCGAGAAGTCGCATGCCGGCCGGTTCCAGAAGGCGCTCGACACGCTGAGCTGAGCAGCCGACCTCCCGCGCATGGGCGAGGACGAGGGTGGCCGTCCCGGTGACGGCCGCCCTCCGCCGCCGCCCCGCCAGCTCTTTCCGGGGTCCCCGGCCGCGGCCGGCGGCGCCCAGCCCCGACGGAGTGTCCATGAGAGAAGGCAGCCTCGACGCGCCGGTGCGCCATCCGATCGGCTGGAACGACCCGGATTTCTACGACGCCGAGAAGATCGACGCCGAGCTGCGGCGCGTCTTCGACATCTGCCACGGCTGCCGGCGCTGCTTCAATCTCTGCGACAGCTTTCCCCGGCTGTTCGACCTGATCGACGCCTCCGAGACGGGCGAGCTCGATTCGGTGAAGAGCGCGGATTTCAAGCCGGTCGTCGATGCCTGCACGCTCTGCGACCTGTGCTTCATGACGAAGTGCCCCTACGTGCCGCCGCATGCCTTCGATCTCGATTTCCCGCATCTGATGCTGCGCTATCGCGCCGCCGAGCAGAAGGCCGGCAGGGGCGACCGCATGGTGCGCGAGCTGACCAAGACCGATCGCAACGGAAGGCTCGCCGGCGCGGTGGCGCCGATCGCCAACTGGGCCAGCGCCACCGGGAACGGCATGACCCGGCCGATGATGGAAAAGGTGGTGCGCGTGCATCGCGAGGCGTCGCTGCCGAAGTTCCACGGCCGCAGCTTCACCGCGCGGGCGAAGACGGACGTGCCGGAGGTGAACCGCGCCGCCCCGGCCTACGGCCGCAAGGCGGTGCTCTACGCCACCTGCTTCGTCAACTACAACAACCCGGATATCGGCGCGGCGACCCGCAAGGTGCTGGCCAGGAACGGGGTGGAGACGGAGGTCGTCTACCCGGCCTGCTGCGGCATGCCGCAGCTGGAACAGGGCGACATCGCCCGGGTGGCCGAGAACGCCCGGAAGGTCTCGGCCGAGCTGTCCGCCTGGGTCGACAAGGGCTACGACGTGATCGCGCTGGTCCCGTCCTGCGCGCTCATGCTGAAATTCGAATGGCCGCTCATCCTGCCCGGCGATGAGCAGGTGAAGACGCTGAGCGGCGCGACCTTCGACGTCGCCGAATACGTGGTGGACATCGCGAAGCGCGAGGGCCTCGCGCCCGGCATGCAGCCGCTCGACGGCGGCGTCGCGCTGCACATCGCCTGTCACGCGCGCGCCCAGAACATGGGCCAGAAGGCGGCGGAGATGCTGCGGCTCATTCCCGGCGCGGATCTCGCCGTCATCGAGCGCTGCTCCGGCCATGGCGGATCCTGGGGCGTGATGAAGGAGAATTTTCCGGTGGCGCTCAAGGTCGGCAAGCCGGTCGCCCGCCAGGCGAAGCAGAGCGGCAAGACCTATCTGGCGTCGGAATGCCCGCTCGCCGGCGAGCACATCCTGCAGGGGATCGAGCGCCTCGAGCCCGGCGCGACCCGCCCGGTGGAGCGCGCGCCGCATCCGGTCGAGCTGATGGCGAAGGCCTATGGGCTGTAGCCGGGGGATCCATGCCGTCCCTGCCGGGTTCCGCCCGGCGGGGCCGTTGAACGTTCGCACGCCCGGCCGCGGGTGGCGGAGAGGAGTGAAGCCATGACGCAGACGACTTCTGCGGAGGTGAACGTGGCCGCCGGCGCGCGCCGGCGCGAGGTCACGCGGGCCGACATCATGCCGCTCGCCGAGTACGGCGCGAAGCGCGCCGGGCTGCGCAACGAGGTGCTGGCGCTGAAGCGCAACCGGCGCGTCGAGGTCGGGCCGGTCGCCACCTTCTATTTCGAGTGCTACGAGACGATGTGGCAGCAGATCCACGAGATGCTGTGGATCGAGAAGGGCGGCGAGGCGCAGATCGAGGACGAGCTCCGCGCCTACAATCCGCTCATCCCCAAGGGGAACGAGCTGGTCGCCACGGTGATGTTCGAGATCGACGACCCGATCCGGCGCAAATCCTTCCTCTCGCGTCTCGGCGGCATCGAGGAGACCGCCTTCTTCCGCTTCGACGGCGAGACGGTGAAGGGGGTGCCGGAGGCCGATGTGGACCGCACCACCGCCGACGGCAAGGCCTCCTCCGTGCAGTTCATCCACTTCCCGTTCACGCCGGAGCAGGCGGCGAAGTTCCGCCGCGACGGGACGGAGGTGGTGCTCGGCTTCAGCCACGAGCATTACGGCCACATGGCCATGCTGCCGGACGCGGTCCGCCAGGCGCTCGCCCGCGATCTCGACTGACGGCGGGAGCGCCGGCCTCACCCTTCGACGAGCTCAGGGCGAGGTCTCGTTCTCTTGAATGAGGTCCTCATGCCGAGCCCGTCGAAGCAGGAGGCCCCCGGGCCGATCAGTCGAAGGTCTCGTTCGGATAGGCGCCCCAGAAGGCGTCGTGCGGCAGCCAGCCGTCATGGCCGTCGGCCTCGAGCCGGCACCAGCCCGGCTGGCAGGACTGGAGCCGGGCGATGACCCCGGGCATCAGCCGCGCGACGGGGACGCCGTCCGGCGCCGGGCGGCTCATGAGCAGCTGCTCGGAGGTGATCAGCCCGTAGCGGCGTCCGTCGAGCAGGCTCTGGTGCACCCAGCCCACAGAACCCTGCCAGTCGCGGATCTTCCGCCAGTTGTCGAACTCCGCCACCACCTCGACCGGCATGTGGCGGCGCTGGTAGACCCAGTCCACCGGATAGGTGTTGCCCGGCCCCGTGCGCAGATTGACCTCGGCCGGGCGCAGCGACACGAAGCGCGGCAGCGGCAGCCCGGTCTCCGCCGCGGCCGGCCCGCTCCCCATGCCCGAAAGCAGGGCGAGCAGCAGCCAGCAGACGGGCCGGACGAACGGGCGGGAACGGAAACGGGAGGGACGCGGCGCACTCGACACGCATCCCACCTACCGGCATGGCGGGATTCGGTCAAGTCGGCGCGGCGGGCAGATTGGCCGGGCGCCCCCTCGTCATGGTCGGGAAGACCGGCCCGGGCGCCGGCTGGACAAGGCGCGGCGGTCTTGCTATGGCAAGCCGCGCCTTCAGCACAGGGGACCGGCGCGCCCGCCTTTTCCTGGCCGCCTTCGCCCCGGGACGTCCCGCCGTTCGAGCAGGTCCGCCGCATGCCGCAGAAGCCTCTGGTCATCGTCACCCGCAAGCTGCCGGACGCCATCGAGACCCGGATGATGGAGCTGTTCGACGTCCGGCTGAATCTCGACGACGAGCCGATGGACCCGGCGCAGCTGATCGAGGCAGTGAAGGCCGCCGACGTGCTGGTGCCGACGGTGACCGACCGGATCGACGCCAAGATCCTGTCCCAGGCCGGGCCGCGCCTGAAGCTCATCGCCTCGTTCGGCACCGGCGTCGATCACATCGACCTCAAGACGGCGCGTCAGCGCGGCATCACCGTGACCAACACGCCCGGCGTCCTCACCGAGGACACGGCGGACATGACGATGGCGCTCATTCTCGCCGTGTCCCGCCGGCTGGCGGAAGGCGAGCGGCTGGTGCGCTCCGGCAAATGGACCGGCTGGGGGCCGACCACCATGCTCGGCAACCGGATCTGGGGCAAGCGGCTCGGCATCATCGGCATGGGGCGGATCGGCAGCGCGGTGGCGCGCCGCGCCAGGGGTTTCGGCCTCGCCGTCCATTATCACAACCGGCGGCGCGTCCATCCGCAGCTCGAAGCCGAGCTCGAGGCGACCTATTGGGAGAGCCTCGACCAGATGCTCGCCCGGATGGACATCGTCTCGATCAACTGCCCGCACACGCCGGCGACCTTCCACCTGCTCTCGGCGCGGCGGCTGAAGCTGCTGCAGCGCCATGCCTACGTGGTCAACGTCTCGCGCGGCGAGGTGATCGACGAGAACGCCCTCACCCGCATGCTCGAGCGGCACGAGATCGCCGGCGCCGCGCTCGACGTCTTCGAGCACGAGCCGGCGATCAATCCGAAGCTCTTGAAGCTCGACAACGTGGTGCTGCTGCCGCATATGGGCTCCGCCACGATCGAGGGCCGCATCGACATGGGCGAGAAGGTCATCATCAACATCAAGACCTTCGCCGACGGCCACAAGCCGCCCGACCGCGTGCTCGAGACCATGTTCTGAGGGCTGCGGCGTCCGTGCTTCTTCGGCCCTGAACCACGAAGGTACGAAGAAGGCTGACCACAGAGACACAGAGGCACAGAGAAGATCGAGACTGTCATCCGCGGGCTTGACCCGCGGATCCATTCATCCGCCCGCGCGAGCGGCGAAATGGATCGCCGGGTCTCCCTCGACAAGCTCGGGATGAGGGCCCGGCGATGATATCTATTTAGTCTCTTCCTCTGTGCCTCTGCTTCGAGCTTTCTTCGTGCGTTCGTGGTTCAAGGCCACAGGCACCGTCACCCCGTCGCGCACACCGCCTGCGGGCGATGGCCCGACAGGTCGCGGATGGTCGCCTGCGGGCCGCACAAGGGGCAGGAATCGTCGCGGCGAATCCTGATCTTCCGGAAGGTCGTCGAGAGCGCGTCGTAGACGAGCAGGCTCCCGGACAGGCTTTCGCCGAGCCCCAGGATCTCCTTCAGCACCTCGGTCGCCTGCAGCGTGCCGATCACCCCGGCGACCGCGCCCAGGATTCCCGCCTCCTCGCAGCGCGGGATGAGGTCGTCCGGCGGCGGCTCGGGGAACAGGCAGCGATAGCAGGGATGGGGCGCGCCGAGATGGGCCTTGAACACCGAGAGCTGCCCGTCGAAGCGCAGCAGCGCTCCGTGGACCAGCGGCCGCTTCGCCAGGAAGCAGGCGTCGTTGATCAGGAAGCGCGTCGCGAAATTGTCCGTGCCGTCCGCCACCAGGTCGTAGCGCCCGATGACGTCGAGCGCGTTCTCGGGGGTGAGGCGCGTGCGCCAGGTCTCGACCTCGACGTCCGGGTTGATGCGGGCGATCGACCGCCGCGCGCTTTCGACCTTGGCGGCGCCGAGCGCCGCCGTGTCGTGGATCACCTGGCGCTGCAGGTTCGACAGCTCGACCGCGTCGTCGTCGATCGTCCCCAGCGTGCCGATCCCGGCCGCCGCCAGATACTGCAGCAGCGGGCTGCCGAGCCCGCCGGCGCCGACCACGAGGACGCGCGCGGCGAGCAGCTTTTCCTGCCCCTCCTCGCCCACCTCGTCGAGGATCAGGTGCCGGGCGTAGCGCGCGAACTGGTCGTCCGTCAGGTCCAT
>DAIMFL010000029.1:14737-20608 GCA_036724615.1 Alphaproteobacteria bacterium
TCCAGCCCGTCGAACAGCGCGGTCGACAGGTAGCGCTCCGCGAAGGAGGGGAGCACGACGACGATCCGCTTGCCCGACATGCCGGCGCGGCTGCCGATCTCCACGGCCGCGGCGATCGCCGCGCCGGAGGAGATGCCGACCGGCAGGCCTTCCGTCTCGGCAGCGCGACGCGCCCAGGCGAAGGCCGTGTCGTTGCCGATGCGCACCACCTCGTCGATGAGCGAGGTGTCGAGCGTGTCGGGGATGAAGCCCGCGCCGATGCCCTGGATCTTGTGCGGTCCCGGCGTGCCGCCCGAGAGCACCGGGCTGTCCTCCGGCTCCACCGCGACGACGCGCAGATGCGGCAGGCGCGGCTTCAGGACGCTCGCGACGCCGGTGAGCGTGCCGCCGGTGCCGACGCCGGAGATGAAGACGTCGAGCCGGCCGTCGGTGTCGCGCCAGATCTCCTCCGCCGTCGTGCGGCGGTGGATCTCCGGATTGGCCGGGTTCTTGAACTGCTGCGGCATCACCGCATCGCCGATCTCGGCGACCAGCTCCTCCGCGCGGGCGATGGCGCCGCCCATGCCGCGCGACGCGGGCGTGAGCTCCAGACGCGCGCCGAGGAGGCGCAGCATCTTGCGCCGCTCGACCGACATGCTCTCCGGCATGGTGAGGATCAGGCGATAGCCTTTGGCCGCGCAGACGAAGGCGAGGGCGATGCCGGTATTGCCGCTGGTCGGCTCGACGATCGTCGTGTCCGGCCCGATCCGTCCTTCCCGCTCCAGCGCCTCGATCATGGCGGCGCCGATGCGGTCCTTCACCGAGGAGAGCGGGTTGAAGAACTCGCATTTGCCGACGATCTCCGCCTTCACCCCCGCCTCTTTCGCGAGCCTCGCGAGGCGGACCAGCGGGGTGGCGCCGATCGTCTGCAGGATGCTGCCGTAGATGCGGCCGCGGAACTCCGGCGCGCTCGCCTCCGGCGTGCTCGCGGCCGTCGCTCCGATGCTGTCCGTGGTACCCATGCGTGCTCCGCGTCAGATGCTGAAATCGAGCCGGTCGGCGGCCTTGCTGTCGATCCCGGCGGCCTGGGCCCGGCGGCACAGATCCTCGATGGTGATCTCGTCGAGCTCGCCCATGATGCGCTCCTGCAGGTCGGTGCAGAGCGGGCGGACCACTGCGCGCGCGATCGCCGAGTCCGGCGCCTCCTCCAGCGGATCGGGCACGGACTCGATCTCGTTCACCCGGCGCACGATCTCGCCCAGCGTGATGCGCCGCCGCTCGCGCGCCAGACGATAGCCGCCGCGCGGCCCGCGCCGGCCCGACAATATGCCGCAGCGCACCAGATGCTGCAGCACCTGCTCGAGATAGCGGCGCGGTATGCCCTGCCGCTCCGCGATGTCGCCGCTCTGCACCGGACCGGCGATGCCGTGATGGGCGATGTCGACCACCGCGTCGATCGCGAACAGCAGCTTCTTGGAGATGCGCAGCATGGCCGGCTCAGCGGGCCGCGATGCCGGTCGAGCCGAACCCGCCCGCGCCGCGCTCGCTCTCGGGCAGGTCGGCCGTCTCGCTCCAGCCTGCGCGGGCGACGGGCGCCACCACCATCTGCGCGATGCGGTCGCCGCGGGCGATCGTGAACGGCGCCTCGCCCAGATTGACGAGCAGCACGCCGACCTCGCCGCGGTAATCGGCGTCGATCGTGCCCGGGCTGTTCAGCACGGTGACGCCGTGCCGGAGCGCCAGCCCGGACCGCGGCCGGACCTGGGCCTCGAACCCCTCGGGAAGGGCGAGCGCGATGCCCGACGGGACCAGCCGTCGCTCGCCCGGCGCCAGCGTGACCGGCTCGGCCAGGGCAGCCAGAAGATCCATCCCCGCCGCCGACGGGGTGGCATAGGCCGGCAGGGGCAGGTCCGCCCCGTGCGGCAGGCGGCGGATCGGGACGACGACGGCGCTCAACTCGCCTCCGCCAGCCGCGCGGCGATGCGGTCGGCCAGCCGGTCCGCCACCTCCGCCTTGGACAAGGTGGGCCAGTCCTCGACCCCGCCGGCGCTCACCAGATGCACCGTGTTGCTCGCGCCGCCGAAGGTGCCGGTGCCGCTGCCCACGTCATTGGCCACCACCCAGTCGCAGCGTTTCGCGGCGAGCTTCCGCAGCGCGTTCTCGATCAAGTTCTCGGTCTCCGCCGCGAAGCCAATCACCAGCCGCGGCCGCCGGTTCCCGGGCTCGGCCAGGCTGGCCAGGATGTCGGGGTTGCGGGCGAGCTCGACCCGGGGCGCCCCGGCGTCCTTCTTGAGCTTCTGCGCCGCGGCCTGGGCGGGGCGCCAGTCGGACACGGCGGCGGCGCAGACCGCCACGTCGACCGGCAGGGCCGCGGTGCAGGCCGCCAGCATCTCCGCCGCCGATTCGACCCGGCGGATCTCGACGCCGGCCGGATCCGGCTCCGCCGTGGGGCCGGAGACGAGCACCGTCCGGGCGCCGCGCCGCGCCAGGGCCGCCGCGATCGCATGGCCCTGGCGGCCGGACGACCGGTTGGCGATGAAGCGGACGGGATCGATCGCCTCCCAGGTCGGGCCGCTGGTGACCAGCGCCCGGCGGCCGGCGAGGGGGGCGCCCTCGGCGAAATAGGCCTCCACGGCGGACAGGATGTCGGCCGGCTCGGCCATCCGCCCCAGCCCGTGCTCGTTGCAGGCCATCGCCCCCTCGGTCGGGCCGACGCGGCGCACGCCGCGCCGCTCCAGCACGGCGAGATTCGCCTGGGTCGCGGGGTGGTGCCACATGCGGTGGTTCATCGCCGGCGCGACCAGCACGGGCTTGTCGGTGGCGAGCAACAGGGTGGAGGCGAGGTCGTCGGCCAGCCCCTGCGCCAGCTTCGCCAGGATGTCGGCGGAGGCGGGCGCCACCACCACCAGGTCGGCCTCGCGCGACAGCCGGATATGGCCCATCTCGCTCTCGTCCGTGAGCGAGAACAGGTCGGTATAGATCTTGTCCTCGGACAGGGCGGCGAGCGACAGCGGCGTGACGAACTGCGCCCCGCCGGCGGTCAGCACGCAGCGCACCGACGCGCCCCGCTCGCGCGCGCGACGCACCAGGTCGAGCGCCTTGTAGGCGGCGATGCCGCCCGAGACGATCAGCAGAATGCGCTTGCCGGCCAGCATGGCAAAGAACTCCGGGTCGCGGCAAATTTCACAGTTAACTATGGCCAATAACGTAGTCGCACCGGCCGGGCACTGCAAGCCTCGCCCGGCGGCCGGATTATGCGGTACTTGGAGCGCTCCCGCTCAAGGAGTGCGATCCCGCATTCCCCCTCCCGCTTCCGCGAGGGTAGCGGGTTCATATAGGCGCTGCCGAGCTCCCGAAGCTCGCCACGGGATCGGCTGCCGCTCGCCTGGCTAGCCGAGGAGCAGCGCGACCGCCAGCACGGCGACGGCCGCCCACAGCGCCCAGATGTGGTTGCGACCGCGATTGAGCTTGGCGAAGGCGACGATGGTTTCCGGATGGAGGCGCAGCCCACCGCGGGCCACCGTCGCGGTGGCCCTCTCCAGGTCGGCGATGAAATCCGGCAGCCGCTCGCCGATGCGCGCGAGCTCCTGCGCGGCGTCGCGGATCCGCGCCTCGGGCCCGCGATTCTCCCGCATCCAGTCCTCGATCAGCGGCTGCGCCAGGATCCAGATGTTGAGCCGCGGATTGAGCCGCCGGCTCACCCCTTCGGCCATCAGCATGTTCTTCTGCAGGAGCAGAAGCTGCGGCTGGGTCTCCATGTCGAACTGCTCGGTCACCCGGAACAGCTGCCCCAGCAGCCGGGCGAAGGAGATCTCGTGCAGGGGCCGGCCGAAGATCGGCTCGCCGATCGAGCGGCAGGCCTGGGCGAAATCGTCCATCGAGTGGTGGGCCGGAACGTAGCCCGCGTCGAAATGCACCTCCGCGATGCGCCGGTAGTCGCGCTCGAGGAAGGCCAGCAGCATGTCGGCCAGGTAATAGCGCGTGCGACGGTCGAGCCTCCCCATGATGCCGAAATCGACCGCGCCGATGTTCCCCCCGGCGTCGACGAACATGTTCCCCGGATGCTGGTCGCCGTGGAAATAGCCGTCGCGGAACACCTGGCGGAAGAAGATCGCGGCGGCGCGCGCCAGAACCTCGTCGATGTCGAGCCCGGCCGCCAGCATGGCCTCGCGGTCGTCCATGGGAATGCCGGTCACGCGCTCCTGGGTCATCACCCGGCGCGCCGTGCGGCGCCAGTCGATTTCCGGCACGCGATATGTGGAATCGCCCAGGAAGTTCTCGGCGAGCTCGGAGGCGGCCGCCGCCTCGAGCCGCAGATCCATCTCGGTCCTGACGATGGCGGCGAAGGTGGCGACGACCTCGACCGGCTTCAGGCGGCGCAGCCGCGGCTGCGTGGTCTCGATCCACTCGGCGAGCCAGAAGAGGAGGTCGACGTCGCGCGCGAAGGCGAGCTCGACGCCCGGGCGCAGCACCTTCACGGCGACTTCGCGCAGAATCGGGTCCGTGGCCTCGGTGACGACGGTTCCGTCCGGCAGGATGGTCTCCGTCCGGTCCTCGCGCATGGTCGCGTAATGGACTTGCGCGATCGAGGCGGCGGAGATCGGCACGTCGTCGAAGCTTTCGAACAGCGCATCGATCGGCAGGCCGAGCTCGGCCTCGATGGTCGCCCGCGCGGCGGCGGCGGGGAACGGCGCCAGCCGATCCTGCAGCTTCGAGAGGTCCGCCGCGACCTCCTCGCCCAGCAGGTCCGACCGGGTCGACAGCATCTGGCCGAGCTTGATGAAGGCGGGGCCGAGCTCGCTGAACGCGGCCGCCAGCCGCTCGCCGGGCCGCAAGCCCGTCGCCCCGCGCGGGCGCGAGAAGATACCGGCGACGAACACCACCACCGGCGCCAGCCCGGCTCCCTCCAGCAGCACCCGGAACGGTGCGAGCGCGCCATGCCGGGAGAGCACCCGGGCGATCACGAGCAGCCGGAGAATATTGCGCAGCGCGCGGAACATGGAGAGGCGGTCCGTCGTCAGCAGGGCCGTCGGCGGCGGGCGTCAGACGCGCCAGCCGGAATGCAGGGCGGCGATGCCGCCGGTCAGGTTGCGATACTTGACCACGCCGAATCCCGCTTCGGCGATCATGCCGGCGAGCCGGTCCTGCTCCGGGAAGCGCCGGATGCTCTCCACGAGATACTGATAGGAGTCCCGATCCCGCGCGACCACGGCGCCGAGCGCCGGCAGCACGCGGAAGGAGTAGGTGTCGTAGAGCCGGTCCAGCAACGGCACGACGACCCGGCTGAACTCCAGGCACAGAAACCGCCCGCCGGGCTTCAGGACGCGGCGCGCCTCTGCCAGAGCCTGCTCGATATGCGTGACATTCCTCAGGCCGAAGGCGATGGTGTAGGCGTCGGCCGACATGTCCGCTACCGGCAGCGCCTCGGCATCGCCGGCGACCCAGTCGCCGCCGGTGAGGCAGCCGCGGTCGATCGCCCGGTCGCGGCCCACCGCGACCATGGCCGGGGTGAGATCGATCACCGTGACGCGCGCGCCGCCGGCCGCGCGGGTGCGGTCCAGGATGCGGAAGGCGATGTCGCCCGTTCCGCCCGCCACGTCGATCACGTGCTGGCCGCTGCGCGGATGCAGCCAGTCGATCATCGACCGTTTCCACAGCCGATGGATGCCGCCCGACATCAGGTCGTTCATCAGGTCGTAGCGTCGTGCGACGCTGTCGAAGACGCCGCGCACCAGCTCCGGCTTGTCGGCCGGATCGACCTCGCGGAAGCCGAAGGATGCGGTCTCGCCGCCGGGCCGTTCGGCGGCTGATGGGGTGCTGGCCGGCATGCAGGCGAACATAGCGTGGCCGGCCAAGCCGCGCTAGCTTGTGGCACCCCGCCGCAGGGCGCCC
>DAIMFL010000029.1:20708-26602 GCA_036724615.1 Alphaproteobacteria bacterium
GGGCGGACGGCGGCTCGCCACAGGACGATCATGCCCGAGCTTCCCGAAGTCGAGACGATCTGTCGCGGCCTGGCGCTGCGCCTCGAAGGGCGCAGGCTGGCCCGGGCGGTGCAGCGCCGCCAGGATCTGCGCTTCCCGCTGCCCGACCGCTTCGCGGAGCGGCTGACCGGCCGGCGCGTCGAATCGATCGGCCGGCGGGCGAAATACATCCTGATGCGGCTCGACGACGGCAACGTGCTGCTCTGCCATCTCGGCATGTCCGGGCGCATGCTGTTCTCGGAGACCGGCGCGCGCTTCGATCCGGCGAGACTGGACCCGCACGACCACGTGATCCTGGAGACCGAGGACGGCACGGTGCTGCGGTTCAACGACGCGCGGCGCTTCGGCATGATGGATCTGGTGCCCGAATCCGACCTCCTCGGTCACAAGCTGCTGGCCGGTCTGGGACCGGAGCCGCTCGGCAACGAGTTCAACGGGCCGACCCTTGCGGCCGCCTTGAAGAACAAGGAAACCCCGATCAAGGCGGCGCTGCTCGACCAGCGCGTCGTGGCCGGGCTCGGCAACATCTATGTATCGGAAAGCCTCTACCATGCCGGTCTGTCGCCGCGCCGGCTGGCGCGGACCGTGCAGGGCGAGCGCGCCGAGCGTCTCGCCGCGGCAGTGCGCCGCGTGCTCATCGAAGCGATCGCCGCCGGCGGCTCGTCCTTGCGCGATTACGTGCAGACGTCGGGTGAGCTCGGCTATTTCCAGCACCGCTGGGCGGTATACGACAAGGAGGGCGAGCCCTGTCCCGCCTGCGACTGCGCGCCGCCGAAGGGCAGCGGCATCCGGCGGATCGTCCAGTCCGGACGGTCCACTTTCTACTGTGCGCGTCGCCAGCGCTGAGCTAGAAGACCAGACGATGCCGCTCTTCTCTCCATTGCGTCGCGCCGCACAGGCCCTGGCGCTGTCGGCGCCCCTGGTTCTCGCGATTGCCGCGGGACCGGTCCTGGGCGAGGCCGCTTTCCTGACCGGCGTCGAGGATCTGCCGCTGATGCCGGGCTTGAGCGAGGTCGCAGGCGCCGCCACCGTGTTCGACGCGCCGCAGGGCCGCATCGTCGAATCCTTCGCGTCCGGCCATGTCAGCGCGGAGGACGTGCTCGCCTTCTACGGCCAGACTTTGCCACAGCTCGGCTGGCATGCGGCCGGACCGCGCGAGTACCGTCGCGAAGGCGAGAAGCTCACCCTCGAAGTGACGCCGGGCGCGACCGAAACCACGGTGCGTTTCACCCTCGCTCCGCAGTGAGCCGGGACGACACACCAGATCTATTCCCCGGAGCATCCATGACCTACCAGAACATTCTCGTCGACACCCGCGGCCGGGTGGGAATCGTGACGCTGAACCGGCCGCAGGCGCTCAATGCCCTCTGCGATGCGCTGGTCGTCGAGCTCGGCCATGCGCTCGACGCGTTCGAGGCCGACGCCGGCATCCACGTCATCGTCATCACCGGGAACGAAAAGGCATTCGCCGCCGGCGCCGACATCAAGGAGATGAAGGACCGCGACTTCATCGACGTCTATGGCAGCGACTTCATCACTAAGGGTTGGGAGCGCGTCGCCCAATGCCGCAAGCCCGTGATCGCGGCGGTCGCCGGATTCGCGCTGGGCGGCGGCTGCGAGATGGCGATGATGTGCGACGTGATCCTGGCGGCGGACACCGCGAAATTCGGTCAGCCGGAGATCACCATCGGCACGATTCCGGGCGCGGGCGGCACGCAGCGCCTCACGCGCTATGTCGGGAAGTCCAAGGCGATGGAGATGTGCCTGTCCGGCCGCATGATGGACGCGGCCGAGGCCGAACGCGCCGGGCTCGTGGCGCGCGTGGTCCCGGCGGCGAACCTGATGGAGGAGGCCATGGCCCTGGCGAACAGGATGGCCGGCCATTCGCTTCCCATACTGATGATGGCGAAGGAATCGGTTAACCGGGCCTACGAAACGACGCTGGCCGAAGGACTGAAGTTCGAGCGCCGGATGTTCCACGCCACCTTCGCGACCGAGGACCGGCGGGAAGGCATGGCGGCCTTCGCCGAAAAGCGCAAGCCGGCCTTCACCAACCGCTGAAAACCGCGGATTTACGGGCGTTTCGGCCGGAACCGCTTGACGGGGGGCAGGGCCGGGGATATAACCCGCGCCCCGTAGTCTGGCCTTCTTTCCAAGCAAGAGATCCGAGCTCATGGCCCACCACAAGTCGGCGAAGAAGCGCATTCGCCAGATCGAGCGCCGCACCGAAGTGCGTGGCGCGCGCACCAGCCGCATCCGCACCTTCGTGAAGAAGGTCGAGACCGCGATCCTGAGCGGCGACAAGTCCGCTGCACAGGCCGCCTTCCAGGAGGCGCAGCCGGAGATACATCGCGGCGTCGTGCGCGGCATCCTGCATCGGAACACCGCGGCACGTAAGCTGTCGCGCTTGTCGGCCCGTATCAAGGCTCTCTGACGCGATCTCAACATCGCGTCACCGTCGATCGCGCGAAGCTGCGCGATCGACGACGTGATCGCAGCCGCGAAGAACGGCGACGCAGCGCGAAACGCAACTGGTGATGCGGCGCAACGTCGCCTGAATTTTTCTCCCCTCCGTCTTTCATCGTATTGCCAGCGCGCGACGCCGCGAGTAGAGTCGCGCGAGCACTTCTGGGGGAGGCTGGGCGGATAGGTTACTTCAAAAGCAAAATAAAATTCGCCCGATCACTTACACATCTTGGTCGACGCACAGTAGTCACGGTGAAATCGCTTCCCGCATCGACCAGGTTTCGCATTTGGGCTTAGGGTCGTGCGGCCGGCGGCAGCCGGCGCGCCGGGATAGAGCAGGGGCGCCAGCGCGCGCGGCTAGCCATACGCGGCCGAGGGGGTTCGATCGACAGATGAATTATGCCGGCGACGTTGATCCGACCGAGGCCTGGAAGCGTCTTTCCGAAAACGAGCGGAGCGTTCTGGTCGACGTGCGCAGCGAGGCGGAGTGGAGCTTCGTCGGCATTCCGGACCTGACCGGCATCGGCAAGCGCCCGCTGTTCCTGTCGTGGCAGATCTATCCGTCGATGACGGAGAACCGCGGCTTCGTCGACGGGCTTGCGAAGGCGGTGACGGACAAGGACACGCCGCTTTATTTCATCTGCCGCAGCGGCGGCCGCTCGCGGGCTGCGGCAATCATGGCGACGGCGGCGGGCTACCGGCACTGCTACAACGTCGCGGACGGTTTCGAAGGCAATCCCGACGCGGCCCGGCATCGCGGCCGGATCGCCGGGTGGAAGGCGGCAGGTCTCCCATGGACACAGGACTGAACGTTCGGGACGCTCGCGTCATGGACAAAGGGGGACTCGACAGTCAGCTGAACGCCCAGTGGGCGCGCGTGCGCGGCCGCCTGCGGGCGGAGTTCGGCGAGGCCGCGTTCCGCAGCTGGCTGAAGCCGCTGACCCTGGTCGGCCACAGCGCCGGCGAAGTCCGTGTCGCCGTCCCCACGCGCTTCATGCGCGACTGGATCCTGTCGCATTACGTCGAGCGCCTGCGCAGCCTCTGGAACAGCGAGAATCCGCAGATCGAGAACGTCGAGGTCGTGGTGGAGAGCGGCCGCAGCGGCGCCGCGCGCACCGCGATCGACAAGGGCGTGGACGGCGAGGCGCCGATCGAGACGGTGGACGGCGTCGCGCTGGCGCCGGAGCCGCGCAACGTCGGCCACGAGGACGTGAGCGCGCCGCTCGATCCGCGCTTCACCTTCGAGAACTTCGTGGTCGGCAAGTCGAACGAGCTCGCCTATGCGGCGGCGCGCCGCGTGGCCGAGGCGCGCACCGTGCCCTTCAACCCGCTGTTCCTCTATGGCGGCGTCGGGCTCGGCAAGACCCATCTCATGCACGGCATCGCCTGGCACATCCGGACCGCGACCCCGAATCGGCGCGTCATCTATCTTTCCGCCGAGAAGTTCATGTACCAGTTCATCCGGGCGCTCCGGCACAAGAACACGATGGCGTTCAAGGAGCAGTTCCGCTCGGTCGACGTGCTGATGATCGACGACGTGCAGTTCATCAGCGGCAAGGATTCGACCCAGGAAGAGTTCTTCCACACCTTCAACGCCCTGGTGGATCAGAACCGGCAGGTCATCATCTCCGCCGACAAGTCGCCGTCCGATCTCGAGGGCTTGGAGGAGCGCATGCGCTCGCGCCTCGGCTGGGGTCTCGTCGCCGACATCCACCCGACCACCTACGAGCTCAGGCTCGGTATTCTCCAGGCCAAGGCCGAGGCGCTGAAGGCCGAGATCCCGACCAAGGTGCTGGAGTTCCTCGCCCACAAGATCACCTCCAACGTGCGCGAGCTGGAGGGCGCGCTGAACCGGATCGTGGCCCATGCCACGCTGGTCGGCCGCGCCGTCAGCCTGGAGACCACCCAGGAAGTGCTGCACGACCTGCTGCGCGCCAACGACCGGCGGGTCACGATCGAGGAGATTCAGAAGCGGGTCGCCGAGCACTTCAACATCAAGATCTCCGACATGCATTCGGCCCGGCGGGCCCGCGCCGTCGCCCGTCCGCGGCAGGTGGCCATGTATCTCGCCAAGCAGCTCACCACCCGCTCGCTGCCGGAGATCGGCCGCAAGTTCGGCGGGCGCGACCACACCACGGTCATGCACGCGGTCCGCAAGATCGAGGAGCTCCGGGCGACCGACAGCAGCTTCTCCGAGGACGTGGAGCTCCTCCGCCGCATGCTCGAAGGCTGAGCCCGGCGCGCGTCCGCCCCCCGATCCGCGAGGCCGGGCCTCGCCCGCAGGCCGCGCCGCCCGCCCGGGTCCAAATAAGCACGTGGGCACAGAGGGTTGCGGCCGGGTTCCCGGCCTGGCTCGCTGCGCAAAATACTTACTTTTCCGGGCCATTCTGATATGATGTCCAACCGGTTACGCGGCGCTGCCGGGCTTTGCGGCTGGGGCGGCGCCGACCGGCACGGGTCCTCCGCGCCGGGGACCGTGTCCGGACAGTCTCGCCGACGCTCGTCGACGGCCGCCGCGCCATCGCCACGGATCCGCTTAGCTTGAGTCACACCCGAGAGCCGAACCCCAGAACGCCATGAAACTGACCATCGAACGCGGTGCCCTGCTGAAGGCGCTGGCGCACGTCCAGAGTGTGGTCGAACGCCGGAACACCATCCCGATCCTGTCCAACGTCCTGATCGAGGCTTCCGGCGCGTCGCTCAGCCTGACGGCGACCGACATGGACCTGACCATCGTCGAATCGATCGCGGCCTCGGTGGCGGCCCCGGGCGCGACCACCGCGCCCGCCCATACGCTCTACGACATCGTCCGCAAGCTCCCGGAAGGAGCGCAGGTGCAGATGGAGTCCGGCGGCGCCGGCAGCCAGCTGGCGCTCCGCGCCGGGCGCTCGCGCTTCACCCTCGCCACCCTGCCGCGCGACGATTTCCCGGCCACCGGCAGCGGCGACCTGGCGCACCGGTTCCCGATCGCTTCCGGCGAAATGCGCGCGCTGATCGACCGGACGCGCTTCGCCATCTCGACCGAGGAGACCCGGTACTACCTGAACGGCATCTACCTGCACGCCCATGTCTCGGGCGAGACGCCGGTGCTGCGCGCCGTCGCGACCGACGGCCATCGCCTGGCGCGGGTCGAGATGCCGCTGCCCATGGGCGCCGGCGAGATTCCGGGCGTCATCGTGCCGCGCAAGACCGTGGCCGAGCTCAGGAAGCTGATCGACGAGACCAGCGAGCCGATCGAGATGGCGCTGTCCGACACGCGCGTCCGGTTCTCCTTCGACCAGGTGGTGCTGACCTCGAAGCTGATCGACGGCACCTTCCCCGACTACCAGCGGGTGATCCCGAGCGGCAACGACAAGGTGCTGAAGGTCGACCGCCGGAGCTTCGCGGAG
>DAIMFL010000029.1:26612-27287 GCA_036724615.1 Alphaproteobacteria bacterium
CCGTTGCTCCGCGTTGGCGGTCGACCGCGTCTCCACGATCTCGAGCGAGAAGTCGCGCGCGGTGAAGCTGTCGCTGAAGCCCGGCAACCTCGTCCTCTCGGCGACCAGCCCCGAGAACGGCAGCGCCAGCGAGGAGCTCGAGGTGAGCTACGAGGGCAGCGAGATCGACGTCGGGTTCAACGCCCGCTATTTGCTCGACATCACCCAGCAGATCGAGGGCGACGGCGCGCAGCTCGCCCTGGCCGACGCGGCCTCGCCGACGCTGGTGTGCGACGAGGCGGATTCGAGCGCGCTCTACGTGCTGATGCCCATGCGGGTCTGACGCCGCGCCGGTGAAACAGGAACCATCTCGACCTTGCCGCATCCTTCGCTCGCCCTCATAGCGCGCGGGCCGGCCGCGGATCGGGCGCCGGCCGATGCAGGCGCCGGGGCGACGGTGGCCCGCCTGGCGGTCACGGATTTCCGCTGCAATGCCCGGGCGGTGGTCGAGCTCGATCCGGCCGGCCCGCGGGCGGTGGTGCTGACCGGGCCGAACGGCGCGGGCAAGACCAACCTGCTCGAGGCCGTGTCGTTCCTGGCGCCGGGCCGCGGGCTGCGCGGGGCCAGGATCGGCGCGGTCGACCGGCGGCTGCCCGGGCGCGAGGGCGCGCCGGGCGGCCATGCCGGCGGCAGCTG
>DAIMFL010000030.1:0-17435 GCA_036724615.1 Alphaproteobacteria bacterium
CCCCCCGGGGCGGGGGCGCTTCGCCCCCCCCCCCCCCGGCGCGGGTGTTTTGGGGCGCCGTGCTGTGGTGGGGGGGTGTGCCCCGGTGCCGCGGAACGAGCGCCGCCGGCTTGGGTCCGCCGGTCGCCCAGTCGAGCAGCTCCACCGTATGGACGACCGGGATCCCGGTCCCGCCGGCGATCTGCACCGTGCAGCCGATGTTTCCGGTGGCGATGACGTCGGGCCGCGTGCCCTCGATGTTCGCGACCTTGCGGTCCCGCAGCCGTGCCGCGAGCTCCGGCTGCAGCAGGTTGTAGGTGCCGGCCGAGCCGCAGCAGATATGGCCTTCGGGCACGTCGCGCACGTCGAATCCGGCGGCGGCGAGGAGCGCCTTCGGCTCGGTGCGGATCTGCTGGCCGTGCTGCAGAGAGCAGGCCGAGTGATAGGCGACGGTGAGCCCCGGCTCGTTCACCGGCGGCTCCAGGCCGATCTCGACCATCACCTCGCTGATGTCGCGGGCGAGCGCCGAGATGCGCGCGGCCTTGTCGGCCCAGTCCGGGTCGGTCCGGAACATGAAGCCGTAGTCCTTGACCGTCGTGCCGCAGCCGGAGGCGTTGATCACCACCGCGTCGAGTCCCTCGCCCTCGAGCTCGGCGGTCCAGGCCGCGATGTTCTGCTTGGCCATGCGATGCGCCGGCGCCTCCTTGCCCATGTGATGGGTGAGCGCGCCGCAGCAGCCTGCGCCCTTCGCCACCACCACCTCGACACCGTGGCGGTTGAGCAGCCGGATCGTCGCCTCGTTGATCTGCGGACCGAGGACCTGCTGGGCGCAGCCGGTGAGCAGCGCCACGCGTTTGCGCCGCGCCCCCTGGGCGGGGAAGACCTGCGGCTTGTCCACCGGCGAGGGCGAAGGCAGCCGCACCGGCGCCATGGCGATCATCCCCGCGAGGCGGCCCGGCATCACCCGTCGCAGCGGGCGCGCCAGGGCGGCGCCGACGAGCGCCAGCCGGAACAGCGCCGGCCGCGGCAGCACGGCGGCGATCACGGCGCGGAGCAGCCGGTCGCCCAAAGGACGCCGATAGGTCTCCTCGATCCGGACCCGCGCCTGATCGACCAGATGCATGTAGTGGACCCCCGACGGGCAGGTCGTCATGCAGGACAGGCAGGACAGGCAGCGGTCGATATGGAGCGCGACCTTTTCCGAGGCCGGCCTGTCGTTCTCCAGCATGTCCTTGATGAGGTAGATGCGGCCGCGCGGGGAATCGAGCTCGTCGCCGAGCAGCAGATAGGTCGGGCAGGTCGCGGTGCAGAAGCCGCAATGGACGCAGGCCCGCAGGATCTTGTCGGCGACCGCGATGTCGGGATCGGCGAGCTGGGCGGGGGTGAAGCTGGTCTGCATGGCGCTCAGGCGCCCTGATCCATCCGGCCGGGATTGAGGAGTCCCTCCGGATCGAACGCCGCCTTGACGCGCCGCGACAGCGCCGCGAGCTCCGGCGGCTGCGGCTGGAACGGCGGCACGGCGACGCGCAGCGCGTCGGGGCCGCGCAGCAGCGTGGCATGGCCGCCCACCTCGGCGATGGCGCTGCGGATGATGGCGGCGCCCGCGTCCCGCTCCGGCAGGGCCGCGAGCCAGACCAGCCCGCCGCCCCAGTCGTAGAAATGCAGGAAGACCAGCCCCGCCTCGGCCATCGCCGCGGTCGCCGTCGCGCCGGCCGTCGGCGGCACCGAGATGCGCCAGATCGCCGCCTCGCGATCGGCGGCGAAGACCGCGCCGTCGCGCAGCTCCCGCCAGAACGCGACGGAGTTGGCGCTGTGCAGCTCGTCCTGCGCGGCGGCGAGGCCCGACAGCTCCTGGCGCAGGGCGGCGCAGCGATAGGCGACCGATTCGGGCGTGCCTTCGATCCGGACCGCCGTCACCGCCCCGCCGGCCTCGGCGACGCGGTCGACCGCCGAGGCGCCGGCGATCGCCTCGGGCAGATGTGCCGCACCCGAGACCTCGTGGGCGCTCTGCAGCGCGACGGTCAGCGCATCGACGGCGGCGGCGTCCTGGAGCCCG
Source organism: Alphaproteobacteria bacterium (assembly GCA_036724615.1). GTDB lineage: Bacteria > Pseudomonadota > Alphaproteobacteria > Dongiales > Dongiaceae > DAIMFL01. The sequence goes on from DAIMFL010000030.1 coordinate 2,036, forward strand.
AACAGCAGCACCGTGCGCGTCTTCTCCGGCGCGGGCAGCACTTTGACCGTCACGTCGGTGAGCGCCGCCAGCGTGCCGAAGGAGCCGGCCATCAGCTTCGCCACGTCGTAGCCGGTGACGTTCTTCACGACGCGTCCGCCGGCCTTGAACGCCTCCGCGCGGCCGCTTACCGCGGAAAAGCCGAGGAAATGATCGCGCGCCGCGCCCGCCTTGATGCGGCGCGGCCCGGACAGATTGCAGGCGAGCACGCCGCCCAGCGTCGCCCGGCCCGGCGCGCCGCCATAGAGCGGACCGAAATCCGGCGGCTCGAAGGAGAGCTGCTGGCGCTTCTCGGCGAGGGCCGCCTCGATCTCGGCGACCGGCGTGCCCGCCCGCGCCCCCAGCACCAGCTCCTCGGGCTCGTAGAGGGTGATGCCGGCCAGGCCGGAGAGATCGAGCACATGCCCGGCCTGGACCGGCCGTCCGAAGCCGCGCTTCGTGCCGGCGCCGACCAGCTCGAGCGGCTCGCGCTCGGCGAGCGCCCAGGCGACGGCCTCGCGCGCCTGGACGTCGGTGCGGGGCTTCAGGACGGTGTTCATGCGGACCGGCACCGCGCAGCGGCACCCCCCACCCCGGCCCTCCACCGCAAGGGGGGAGGGACAAGCTCGGTGCGCCCCCTCCCCCTCGATGGGGGAGGGTTGGGGTGGGGGTGAGCCACCGCGCCGTTGTCAGCCATTGTGATACGAACCATCAAAACCGCGGGATGTCGGGATGGGGAAGCTGTCCGCGATGGACGTGGAGCCGGCCGAGCTCGGCGCAGCGGTGCAGCTCGGGAAACATCTTGCCCGGGTTGAGCAGTCCTTCCGGGTCGAAGGCGCATTTGACGCGCTGCTGCTGCGCCAGGTCGATCTCCGAGAACATCGCCGGCATCAGGTCGCGCTTCTCCACGCCGACGCCGTGCTCGCCGGTCAGCACGCCGCCCACCTCGACGCAGAGCTTGAGGATGTCGGCGCCGAACTCTTCCGCAGCGTGGAGCTGGCCGGGCACGTTGGCGTCGTAGAGGATCAGCGGGTGGAGGTTGCCGTCGCCGGCGTGAAACACGTTGGCGACCCTGAGGCCGTGCCGCGCCGACATCTCGCGCATGCGCGACAGCACCTCCGGCAGGCGATGGCGCGGAATCGTGCCGTCCATGCAGTAATAGTCGGGCGAGATCCGGCCGACCGCCGGAAAGGCCGCCTTCCGCCCCGCCCAGAACACGAGCCGCTCCTGCTCGCTCTGGCTGACACGGATCGACACGGCGCCGCGGTCGCGCGCGATCGCCTCGACGCGGGCGATCAGCTCGTCGACCTCCGCCGCCGGCCCGTCCAGCTCGACGATCAGCAGCGCCTCGACATCGAGCGGATAGCCGGCATGGACGAAGGCCTCGGCTGCCTCGATCGCCGGCTTGTCCATCATCTCCATGCCGCCCGGGATGATGCCGGCAGCGATGATCGCCGCGACGGCGTCGCCGGCCGACTCGTTGCTCGGAAAGCCGATGAGCAGCGCGCGCGCGGTGGTCGGCTTCTTCAGCAGGCGCACGGTGACCTCGGTCACCACGCCGAGCAGCCCTTCCGAGCCGGTCATGATCCCGAGGAGGTCGTAGCCGCCGGAATCGAGATGCCTGCCGCCGAGCCGCAGGACGGTCCCGTCGATCAGCACCATCTCGAGCCCCAGCACGTTGTTGGTGGTGAGGCCGTATTTCAGGCAATGCACGCCGCCGGAGTTCTCCGCGATGTTGCCGCCGATCGTGCAGGCGATCTGGCTCGACGGGTCCGGGGCGTAATAGAAGCCCGCATGCTCCACAGCATGGGTGATGCCGAGATTGGTGACGCCCGGCTGCACCACGGCGCAGCGGTTCTCGAAATCGACGTCGAGCACTCGGTTGAAGCGGGCCATGCCGAGCAGGATCCCGTCGGCGAGCGGCAATGCGCCGCCGGAGAGGGAGGTGCCGGCGCCGCGCGGCACCACCTTGAGGCGTTGCCGGTGGCAATAGCGCAGCACCGAGGACACTTCCGCCGTCGTCCCGGGCAGGACGACCGCGAGGGGCGGCTGGCGGTAGGCGGTGAGCCCGTCGCTCTCGTATGCGCGCCGCTCGTCCTCGTCGACGATCACCGGCATATCCGGCGCGAGCCGCCTGAGATCCGCAGCGATCTCTGCGCGGCGGGCGATCGCCGCCGAATCCGGCTCTGGCATGCGCATGGGCAAAGGGGGCCCTCGTTCCACGCGCCCGGTCCGGGGCGCACCGCGTAGCGGACTCTGGGGGCTGGGGGACGGAGGGTCAATGGCGCCTTCGTCCGGCGCTCGAGGAGGATTCCGGGGGCGCTCCCGCAAACGAAAACCGCGCCTTCGGGGGCGCGGTTTCGGCTGGTCCGGCCGGGTCGCCCCGGCCGGTATCCGGACGCGTCAGCCCTGGCGGGCCTTGTAGCGCGGATTGGCCTTGTTGATGACGTAGATGCGCCCCTTGCGCCGGACCACGCGGCAGTTCTTGTCGCGGGTCTTGGCCGATTTCAAAGAGTTAACGATCTTCATGGTCCGCTCCGGGGCACGAAATCTGCTAGGAAAGGCCGGGAAAATAGGGGGATGCACCCCTCCTGTCAACCCGGCGACCGAAGCCGCCGAAGCCGCGCTACCAGTCCGACAGCATCTTCGTGCCGGCCTTCAGAGCATAGATCCGGACCGCTTTCAGGTGGCCGCTGTCGAGCGCGGCGACGAGTCGCATCCAGCGCTCGAGCTCCGTGACCAGGCAGCGGGCGAACTCCGGGTCGATGGACGATCCGGCGAGCGCGGCCGTCAGGTCCGCCCAGCCTGCGAGCACCATCCGCCGATGGTCGGCGGTGATGTCCTCCGTGACCCGGGCCTCCAGCTTGGCGGCGCCCAGAAGACGGGCGTACTCCTCCTGCGTGCAGGGCGTCACCGGCTCTCCCACACTGCCCGCCCAGCTGCGCACGGCCTGGCTCTCGGCGCTCTCGGGCGTGGCCAGCACATAGTCGGTGAGGACGACCTGCCCGTTCGGCTTGAGCCCGTCGTGGACGGTATTGAGGAACCGCTCCTTGTCGTCGACCCTGTGGAGAAGCTCGCGGGCCATCACGCAGTCGATGCTGCCGGGCCGCAGCTCCAGCGCCTCCGGACGGTAGCAGGCGACCGCCGCCTGCTTGCCGAGGCCGGCCAGGGCCGAGAGCTGCATTCCGGCCGTGGCCAGCTCGCCGGACGGGTCGTAGCCGCCCACCCAGACGCCGAACGCCTCCACGACGGCGCGCACGCCGCCGCCGAGCCCGGCGTTCAGGTCGACGACGGTCATGGCGGGATCGAGGGCGAACGGCTTGGCGAGCCGCAGCGCCTCCTCGGCGCCGCCGGGCAGCGAGAAACCTTCGCCCCAGAGCAGCTCCGACAGGATCACCGCATGGGTCCGCCAGGGCATGTCGGGATCGAGCCTGCCGATCACCGGCCGGGCCGGCGCGGTCGCCGCGCGCGCCGGGCTCTTCGGCCGGACGACGACGTCGTAGCCCTTCCACCACGCCTTCAGGCGCAGGATGAACGGGACATTCGGCACTTCGGATCTGAGACGGGCGGTGGCGGTCAATTCGGGTCCTGCAGGTTACGCGTCGACAACTGCGCAGGACCCTAGCGGCGCAAATCGTTACCGTTCGTAAATCGTATCCTTTTGCGCGGGCCGGATCCGGCCCCGCCATACTTCGGGACGGCCGGCGCTACCAATCGGAGAGCCTCCTGGTGCCGGCGCCCTTCAGCGCGTAGATCCGGGTCGCGACCAGGGCGAGAAGCCCTCGCCCCATCCGCGCCGAAGACACGTGCAATCTCAGGGTTAACCGGCCATGAACAGCCGATGCGGTGATTTTCCACTCATCCGGACGCGCAAGCGCGCCCGCTGGCGTCGGCCTGCGACTGGTGTACTGTCCGCCGGCCATGCCCCGAGAAGCCCCCGCCGAGCCGCAACCGCAGAGCCTCCGCTACCACGTCCGCAGGACCGTGGCGCTCGCCCTGCCGGTCACCCTGTCGCGCGCGGGGCTGATCATCATGCTGTCGGTGAACACGGCGATGATCGGCCAATCGGACGCCACCGAGCTCGCCTATTACAGCATCAGCCAGGTGCCGCATAACACGCTGCTCGTCACCGGCATCGGGCTCTTGATCGGCACGGTGGTGCTGACCGCGCAGGCCATGGGCGCCGGCCGAGCCGACCAGACCGGACGCATCTGGCGCCTGGCGCTCCTCGTCGCCGGCGTGCTCGGCTCCGTCTTTGGCCTGGTGCTGCTGGCCGGCGAGCCGATCCTGGTGCTCCTGGGCCAGCCGGCGCATCTGGCGGAGGGCGGCGGCCGGCTCCTGCTGTTCTTCGCGCCGGGCATGCCGGCCATCCTGATGTTCACCGCCACCACCTCGTTCCTCGAGGGCATCGGCCGGCCCAGCCCGGGAATGGTGATCGCGCTCGCCGCCAACCCGGTGAACGCCGCCCTCAACTGGGTGCTGATCTACGGCAATCTCGGGGCGCCGGCGCTCGGCGCCGAGGGCGCGGTCATCGCCACCACCGTCACGCGCTGGCTGATGCTGGCCGCCATCGTCGGCTACACGCTGACCATGGCCGACCACCGCCGGTACGGCGTGCGGGCACCGCTCGCCGGCCATCTCGAACAGGTCGGCCGGCTGCTCAGGATCGGCGCGCCGCTCGCCGTCGGCACCGCGCTGGAGACGACCGCCTTCTCCGCCATGGCGACCTTCGCCGGCTGGATGGGCGACGCGGAGGTCGCCGCCTACACCGTGACGCTCAACTTCGTGACGCTGAGCTTCATGATTACCGTCGGCGTCTCCACGGCGACGGCGGTCCGGGTCGCCAATGCCGTGGGGCGCGGCGACCAGCGCAGCCTGCGGCTCGCCGGCTGGGTCGGCACCGGCCTGGTCGCCCTCGCGATGCTCGTGCTGGCCGCCATCGTCGCGGCCTGGCCCGATCTCATCGCGCGGGTCTACACCAGCGATCCTGTCGTCGGCGCGCTGGTGATCGCGGCCTTCGCCATCACCGTGCCGCTGCTCGTGGTCGACGGGCTGCAGGGCGTGCTGATGGGCGCGGTCCGCGGCGCGGCAGACGTCGTCGTCCCGACCGGGCTCCACGCCTTCTCCTTCTGGGTGGTCACGGTCCCGCTCGGCTATGTGCTCGGCGTCGTGCTCGGCTACGCCGTCGAAGGGCTGATGTGGAGCTTGGTCGTCGGACTTCTGGTCGCCAGCCTGTTGCTCGGCGGCCGTTTCCATGTCATTTCGCGCCGGCACATCCGGCCGGTCTGAACGAGCGCGGGAGGAAGAGAGAGTGAGCGTCGACTGCGATTTCCTGATCATCGGCGCCGGCGCGGCCGGCGCGGGCGCCGGATTCGAGCTCAGCCGCCACGGCAAGGTGATCCTGCTCGAAGCCGAAGCGCAGCCCGGCTATCACTCGACCGGCCGCTCCGCCGCGCTCTACACCCGCTTCTACGGCAACCGCGTGGTGCGCGCGCTCAATCTCGCGAGCCTGGGGTTCCTGGAATCGCCGCCGGAAGGCTGCGCCGAGCACCCGCTGCTGACTCCGCGCGGCGCGATCGGGCTCGCCCCGCCCGAGGCGCCGGACCTGGTGGAGGAGATGCTGGCGCTCGATCCGTCGGGGACGCAGATCGTCGAGCTCTCGCCGTCGCGAACCATCGAGCTGGTGCCGGTCCTGAAGCGCGAGGCGATCGGCCGCGCCGCCTATGAGGAAGGCGTCCTCGACATGGACGTGCACGCCATCCATCACGGCTTCCTGCGCGGCCTCGGCGCGCGCGGCGGCCGGGTGGTCACCAACGCGCGGGTCGAGGCGGTCGAGCGCAGCGGCGGCGCCTGGCGGCTGCGCGCCGGCGGCGAGACCTATACCGCGCCGGTCGTGGTGAACGCCGCCGGCGCCTGGGCGGACGAGATCGGAAAGCTGGCGGGACTGCCGCCCATCGGCCTGGTGCCGAAGCGCCGCACGGCCATCGTGATCGATCTGCCGGACGGGGTCGACCTGCGCCGCGCGCCCGCTCTCGACCAGCTCGACAACGAGCACTACATCAAGCCAGACGCCCAGAGGCTGATGGTTTCGCCCGGCGACGCCACCCCCTCGCCGCCGTGCGATGCCCAGCCCGAGGATCTCGACATCGCCATCATGGTCGACTGGCTGGAGCGCGTGACGACGCTGACGGTCCACCGCATCGGCAATCGCTGGGCCGGCTTGCGCAGCTTCGTCGCCGATCATACGCCGGTCTGCGGCGTGGAACCCGGAACGGAGGGTTTCTACTGGCTCGCCGGGCAGGGCGGCTACGGCATCATGATGTCGTCGAGCCTGGGCCGGACGGTTTGCGCCCTCATCACCCGGGGCGAGCTGCCGGAGGACATACGCGCGTTCGGCGTCACCGCGGCGGATCTCAGCCCGGCGCGCTGCCGGTAAGGACGAAGTTCCGCAGACGGGATGCCGCACGCAGCCCGGGTGTTTTCCCGCTGGCGCGCTGGCATGGTTACCTGTCCTTAATGTAGCCTCGGCACTGTCGGGACCGTGACCGATCGTTCGAACGGCGATGACCCCGCCGCCCGCCTGCTTTCGGCAGCTGGTCGAACCGGCGGGGGAGCCCTGGCGCGGCTGCCGGGGGGATGGATGGAACAGGAGAACGGCGCAGCGCCGCCGCTACCGCCCTCTGGACAGATGCACGACCTGCTGTTTCGGCAGATCGTCGAGACGGCGGACGAAGGTGTCTGGCTGATCGACGCGGCGGGCTGCACGCGCTACGCCAATCGCCGCCTGGCCGAAATCCTCGGCGCCGACGCCGCGGAGCTGATCGGCCGGCCCGTCGCCGACTTCCTGCATCCCGACGAGCGCGCCGGCGCGGCCTTCCTCCGCGAAGCAGCCAGGGACGGCGCCAGCCAGCGTCTCGAGCGTCGGCTCCTGCGGACCGACGGCACGCCCGTCTGGGCGCTGCTCAGCATCTCCCCCTACCGCGACGAGGCGGGCCGGGCTTCCGGCGCCCTGGCCATGGTGACCGACATCACCGAGCGCAAGCGCTGGGAGGAGCGGCTCGCCGCGGACGGGACGCGGTTCCGCTACCTGTTCGAGCAGAACCCGCATCCCATGTGGGTCTACGATTCGGAAAGCTTGCGCTTCCTCGAGGTGAACGAGGCCGCGATCGAGCTCTACGGCTTCAGCCGCGACGAGTTCCTGCGGATGACCATTCTCGACATCCGCACGCCGCAGGAGGCGCAGCGTCTGCGCGATCTCCTGCCGAACCTGCCGCGATCCGGGTTCTTTCAGAGCGGCGTGTGGGAGCATCGCGCCAGGGACGGACGCCAGATTCACGTGGAGATCGCCAGCAGCCACATGGATCACCAGGGCCGGCATGCCGTCATCGTCGCCGCCCATGACATATTGGAACGGATGCGGGCCGAAGCCGCGCTGGAGGAGACGGAACGGCGCTTCCGGCAGATCGCGGACTCCTTGCCCGGCATCCTCTGGGTGATCGACGTCGACGGCCGCTTCACCTTCCTCAACAAGCGGTTCGAGGAGTACACGGGTCTCGCCGCCGAGCCGTTCTACGGCAAGACCACGACCGGCACCTCCCACCCGGACGACCAGGCTGCATCTCCCGGATACGAGGCCGCGATGCGGGAACGCAGGCCCATCGCCTACGAGTACCGCGTGCGGCGTCACGACGGGGTTTATCGCTGGTTCCTTGACACCTGCGTGCCGCGGTTCGACGACGGCGGCCGCTTCCTCGGCTATATCGGGATGCTGGCCGACATCGACGAGCGGCGGACGCTGACGCAGCAGCTGCATCAGGCGCAGAAGATGCAGGCCGTCGGCCAGCTCACCGGCGGCGTGGCCCACGACTTCAACAACCTGCTGACGGTCATCCTCGGCAATACGGAGCTGCTGGTCGAGCGTCTGACCGACCCGAAGCTGCACGAGCTTGCCGAGGCGACGCGCGTCGCGGCGGAGCGCAGCGCCGACCTGGTCCAGCGTCTCCTGGCGTTCTCGCGCCGCCAGGCCCTGCAGCCGACCCGGACCGACGTGTCCGGGCTGATCGGCGGCATGCGCAGCCTCCTGGTCCGCACGCTCGGCGAGGCGATCGACATCTCCGTGCGCTGCGCCCCGTCCGTGTGGCCGGTCGTCGTCGACCGCGCGCAGCTCGAATCGGCGCTGCTGAACCTGGCCATCAACGCGCGCGACGCGATGCCCCAGGGCGGCCTGCTCAGCATCGAATGCAGCAACGTGGAGATCGACTCCGCCCATGCCGCCGTCGAGCCGGAGCTCGCGCCCGGCGACTACGTCATGATCGCGGTGAGCGACAGCGGCAGCGGGATGACAGAGGTGGTGAAGCGCCATGCGCTCGAACCGTTCTTCACCACAAAGGAGCCTGGCCGCGGCACCGGCCTCGGCCTCAGCACCGTGTACGGCTTCATCAAGCAGTCGGGCGGTCATGTGAAGCTCTACAGCGAGGTCGGCCAGGGCACCTCGGTGAAGCTCTACCTGCCGCGCGCCGCGGAGAGCCGCGACGGTGACGCGCCCGCCCGGCGCCCCGAGGTGCCGCCGACCGGCGGACGCGAGACGATCCTCGTCGTCGAGGATAACGGCGAGGTGCGCGACTACGTCGCCGCGCAGCTGCGCAGCCTGGGCTATCACGTTCTGGAGGCCGCGAACGGCCCGGCCGCCCTCGCTTTGCTGGAGCGGGCGCCGGAGGTCGAGCTGCTGTTCACCGACGTCGTCATGCCGGGCGGCATGAACGGCCGCGAGCTCGCCGACGAGGCCTGCCTCCGCCGCCCCGATCTCAAGGTGCTGTTCACGACCGGCTACACGGAAAGCGCCATCGTCCATCAGGGGCGGCTCGATCCCGGCGTGGAGCTTCTCGGCAAGCCTTATTCGCGGCACGATCTCGCGCGCAAGGTCCGCGCCGTGCTGGACGGACCGGCCGCCGCAAACGGCGCGCCGGCGCGCTGACCGGCCGAGGCTATTCCTCCGGCACGCCGAGGGCGGCAAGCGCGCCGGCGGTGATCTGCTGCCGCGCTTCGTAGCGCTCCCAGGACTCGGGCTCGCGCTTGCCCGACAGCACATCTGCCACCGTGACCTCGGCCGCGCTGCCGGTCGCCGGCAGATCGGCCCATTCGACCGGCCAGGCGACCGGCGCGCCGTGGCGCGCGCGTGGCGAGAAGGGCGCGATCGCGGTCGCGCTGCGCTCGTTGCGGAGATAGTCGAGGAAGATCCGGCCGCGGCGCTTGGCCTTCGACATGTTGACCACGTAGCGGTCGGGGGCGCGGTCGGCGAGACGCTCGGCGACCGCGCGGCAGAACGCCTTCACGACCGGCCACTCGTAGCGCCGGGTCATCGGCACGACGACGTGCAGCCCCTTCCCTCCGGTCAGCATGGGATGGCTGGCAAGCCCGACCGCCTCGAGCGCATCGCGCATGTCCGCCGCGGCCCGCTTCACCTCCTCGAACGACACGCCCTCTCCGGGATCGAGATCGAAGGCCAGCCGGTCCGGGCGTTCCACGTCGTCGACATGCGAGCCCCAGATGTGCAGCTCGAGCGCGCCGACCTGCGCCGCCGCCACGAGACCGGCCTTGTCGCCGATATAGATATACGCCTCGACCTCGGCGCCGCCCTCTGCCGGGGCGACATCGAGCTGCCGGAACGTCTTCGGCAGGGCGGTTCCGATATGCCGCTGGTAGAAGCACTGGCCCGCACTTCCGGCGGGGCAGCGGACCAGCGTCACCAGCCGGTTCGCCACATGCGGCAGCATGACCGGGGCGACCCTCTCCAGATAGCGCGCCATGTCGCGCTTGGTGAGCCCCTGGTCCTGGTAGAGCAGCTTGTCCGGATTCGAGAGCCGGACGCCGGCGACAACCGCATCCTCGCCTTTCGCGCCCCGGCCCGTCTTGCTCTTGCGCGCTGCTTGGGTCGGCATCAAGGCCTCGCTGAGGGCCGCTGCTGGTCGGCGCCGATGATCCGGACAGACAGCGAACGTGCGGCGCCCGTGCACGGTTCCGGCGGCGGCATACCTTACCACTCCTTAACCCTGCCCGGCCGACACTGGCCGCATTGCGGCGATCTCGCGGCGCCGCCGCGCATCCGGCAGGGCGGGCCACGACCGCAGCCGCCATGGGGCACATCAGCGGAAGCAACTCCGTGACGAGGATCCTGCGCGCGCCGCTCCATTGCTTCCTGCTGGCGGCCTACTTCCCGCTCTGGCTGCTGTCGGCCAATCTCGAGCTCTTCGCGCCGTGGAATGCGGACAGGGCGGTTCTGCTGAACCTCGCGCTCGCGGGATCGGCGCTGCTGCTCTTCCGGCCGATCCTGCGCGACTGGCGCAGGGCCGGGCTGGCGGCCAGCCTTGTCGTCGTGCTGCTCTTCGCCCTCGTCCCCTTCGACGCCGGCATGGCGTTCTACGGCGCGGTCGCCGCGAGTCCCGGATGGCAGGCGATCGCGGCCGCGACCCTGGCCGTCACGGCGGCCGCGGGCGCATGCATCCTCCTGCGGCTCAGGGCCGTGGCGGCACCGGCCACGCTGGTCCTGAACGCGATCTCGGCCGTCATGCTCGTGCTTCCGGCAGCGACCGTCGCCAGCAGCCGGCTCGATGCAACCGCACGCGCCGCGGAAGACGAACATCTCACGCTCCAGGCCGCCCTGCCCGCCGATGCGGAGGCCGGCACATACCCCTCCATCTTCCATATCGTGCTCGACGGCTATGCACGGGCAGACGTGCTCGCGGGGCTGTACGGCTTCGACAACCGGCAGTTCATCGCCGAGCTGAGGCGGCTCGGCTTCTTCGTCGCCGAGGGCGCGACCTCGCCCTATTCGCAGACCCTTCTGGCGATGAACGCCGTCTTCTCGGCCGAGTATGTCGGCGCCGCGGCGGCGAACCACACGGAGCCTTCGACGCTGCGGCGCGTCCTGGCCGACCGGCTGTCGAACTCTCCGGTCCAGCGCACGCTGCAGCGGCTCGGCTATCGCAGCGTCGCCGTCGAAACCGACTACTACCCCGCCCGGCTGCGGTCGGCCGAGCTCGTCGAGACCGGCGCCGATGCGGCCCTGCCCAATCTGTTCGAGCGGATCCTCTACGAGCGGACGCCGCTCATGGGCTGGCATGAGCGCCTGTTCGGCGAGGCCGAGCCCGCCAACTCCGTCGCGCTGCGCCGGGCGCTCGATCCGCTCCGGCTGGAGCTCGGCCCGGGGCCCGTCTTCTTCTACAATCACCTGATCGCGCCGCACCCGCCTTTCGCCATCGACCGCGACGGGGCGGCGCGCCAGGGCGAGAACCGCGGCCTTTCCGACGGCAGCCATCTCACCGGCGCGGACGCGGCGGCGCGCGAGCGCTACCGCACCGGATATGTCGAGAAGCTGCTCTACGCGAACGGCCGGCTTCCGGGCTACCTGCGCCACCTGATCGCGACCGTTCCGGGCGACAAGATCATCATCGTCCACGGCGACCACGGCGGCGGGATGTGGCTCGATCACGAAAGCGCCGCCCGCTCCTGCCTGTGGGAGAGGATGAGCCCTCTGCTCGCCGTCTATGCGTCGGACGGCCGGCTGCAGAGGGCGATGACGGACGAGTTCAACCTGGTCAACCTCTACCGGCTGGTGTTCAATACCTATTTCGGAACGGAATTGCCTCTCCTGGCGAGTCGCAGCTACTTCTCCCCCTGGTCGGCCGTCGCGTCCCTGCAGCAGATCCTGCCGGCCGAAGAGATTGCGAGCTGCCCGCCATCGGCACAATCTGCGCCTTGAACCTGCCTGTCCGCGACAACGGCGTTGACGCCGCTCTGCTCCGCCTCGGTATCATGCGCTCATGACTCTCGGCCTCCGCCCAGACGCCGCCGGCCAGGGTGACCGCTTCCGCCGTGGAACCCGGGCGTCCGCCCGGATCGCCGACCGCGCGCGGTGGCGCGCCTGGATCATCCTGGCGATATCGCTGCTGGCAACGGCAGTTCTCTGGTGGATGTCCCGGGAGCAGGTGCGCGAGCAGGCGCAGCTGCGCTTCGACCTGCAAGCCGACCGGCTGAGCGCGCGGATCGTGGCCCGTATGCGCATCTATGAGCAGCTACTGCTGAGCGGCGTGGCCGTGTTCGAGACCTGGGGAGACGTGTCGCGCGACCAGTTCCGCTCCTACGCCGCTGCCCACGATCTCGACAGGATCTATCCCGGACTGCAGGGCATCGGCTTCGCGGAGATCGTCTTGCCGGATGATCTCGAAGCACATGTCGCCCGGGTGCGGGCGGAAGGCTTCCCGGAGTACGACGTGCACCCGAAAGGCGATCGTCCGGTCTACTCGGCGATCGTCTATCTGGAGCCCTTCGACTGGCGCAACCAGCGCGCCTTCGGATTCGACATGATGTCCAATCCGGTGCGGCGCGCCGCCATGGAGCACGCGCGCGACACCGGCTGGCCGGCGCTCAGCGGAAAGGTCACTCTGGTCCAGGAGACGGAGGTCGACCGGCAGGCGGGTTTCCTTCTCTACGCCCCGCTCTATCGCGGAGGACGCGGCGAGCTGCCGAAGACCGTGGACGATCGCAGGGAACGGCTGCGCGGCTTCGTCTACGCGCCGTTTCGCGCCGCCGATTTCATGACCGACATCCTGAGCCAGGAGATGCGCAATGTCCGGCTTCAGGTGTTCGACGGCACCATGACGGATTCCGGAAGCCTCCTGTTCGACAGCCTGCCGGGCGGCGCAGGGGAAATGCCCGTGGCCGCGCTCGGATTGATGCGGGAGGGCACGGTGCCGCTGCCGCATCGCCGCTGGACTGTTCGCATCACCGCCCTTGCCGACGCGCGCGACGAATACCGCAACGATCAGCCGATCATCGTCGCGGCCTGTGGGGTCATCATCTCCGCCCTGCTGTTCCTGATCACCTGGTCGGTCGCGCGCAGCAGCGAGCGGCTGCAATCGAGCGAGCAGCAGTTCCGGTATCTGTTCGAAAAGAACCCGAGCCCGATGTGGGTTTATGACCGCGAGACGATGGAGTTCATCGAGGTCAATGAGGCGGCGCTCGAGCTCTACGGCTATTCCCGCGACGAGTTCCTGAAGCTGAAGGCCACGGACATACGCCCGCCGGAGGACAGGCAGCGCTTTGCCGAGTTCGCGCGCGCCCTGCCCGAGGGCTTCCGCCGTTCAGGCGAATGGCGGCATCGGACGAAGAGCGGCCGCGAGCTGAGGGTCGATGTCAACGGCCATTCCGTCGACTACGGTGGGCGCGAGGCGTCTCTGGTCGTCATTCGAGACGTGACCGACCGACGGCGCGCCGAGGCGGCCCTGGTGGAAAGCGAGCAGCGCTTCCGCAGCATGGCGAATTCGATGCCCGCCCTGCTGTGGGTCTCCGATCTGAGGGAACTCACTTTCGTCAATCGGTCCTGGTCCGAGTTCACCGGCCGCCCGCCCGAGCGGGAACTCGGCCAGGGTTGGATCGAGAGCGTCCATCCCGACGATTTGCCGGCGATCGAGGCCAAGGCGGCGGAGCTGCGCCGCTCTCCCGGCCCGTTCTCCCTGGAGTACAGGCTGCGGGCGGCCGATGGATCCTATCGCTGGTTCATCGGGCGCGGCACGCCCCGGTTCGGCCCCGATGGCGACCTCGTCGGCTATATCGGCGTGCTGTTCGACATCACCGACCTGCGGACGGCACAGGAGCAGCTGCAGCAGGCCCAGAAGATGGAGTCGATCGGGCGGCTGACCGGCGGGATCGCCCACGACTTCAACAATCTTCTGACCGTGATCGAAGGCAGCGCCGAAATCCTGTCCGACGATCCGGCCAGCACCGATCATCAGCGCAAGCTGGCCGGCATGGTCGTCACCGCGGCCCGCCGGGGCGCCGAGCTCACCCGCAGCATGCTGGCCTTCGCGCGGCGACAGCCGCTCGAGCCCAAGGTCATCGACCTCAACCAGGTGGTCGCCGGCATGGAGACGATGCTCCAGCGCATCCTGGGAGAGGACATCGACATCCGCTTCCTGAAAGGCGGGGGGCTGTGGCCGGCCGTCGTGGATGCCGGCCAGCTCGAGACCGCGCTGCTCAATCTCGCGGTGAACGCGCGCGACGCGATGCCGGCCGGCGGGAGGCTGACGATCGAGACGGCGAACGCGACCCTCGACGCGGATTATGCGCAGCATAATGCCGAAGTGCGGCCCGGAGAGTACGTCATGATCGCGGTGAGCGATTCCGGGACGGGCATGACGCCCGAGGTGCTGGAGCGGATCTTCGACCCGTACTTCACGACCAAGCCCGTGGGCAAGGGCACCGGGCTCGGCCTCAGCATGGTATTCGGCTTCGCGAAGCAGTCGGGCGGGCACATCAAAGCCTACAGCGAGATCGGGCAAGGAACGACGATGCGGCTCTATCTGCCGCGAAGCGCCCCGGCCCTAGGGGGTGCGCGACCGCCGCACACCGCCGCGGCGGCGGCGCCCTCCGGCAGCGAGACGGTCCTGGTGGTCGAGGACGACCCGCTGGTGCGCGCCCATGTGGGAGGTCAGCTTCGCGGTCTGGGCTACGGCGTGATCGAAGTGGCGGACGGCGCCGCCGCGCTCGCCGCCCTGTCCGACGAGCCGCACGTCGATCTTCTGCTCACCGACATGATCATGCCGGGCGGCATGAACGGGAGGGACCTCGCCGAGCGGGCGCGCCGGCAGCGCCCCGGCCTCCGGATCCTCTTCATGTCCGGCTACGCGCAGAACGCCCTCACGCATCGCGATCAGCTCGATTCGGGCGAGCATCTGCTGAACAAGCCGTTCCGCCGCCACGAGCTGGCGGCCAAGGTGCGCAAGGCGCTCGACTCCTGAGCGCCGCCGCTCAGTGGGACATGAGGACGGGCACCGTCATGCTTCCCAGGATGTGGTGGGTCACGCCGCCGAGCAGCGTTTCGCGCAGGCGGGAGCGGCCATAGGCGCCCATGACGAGAAGGTCCGCGCCTTCGTCCGACAGGCGCGAGAGAATGGCGTCGCCGATGCCGATGTCCCGGACCTCCAGCGACTGCACCTCCACGTTGACGCCATGGCGCGCCAGATGCAGCGAGATGTCGGCGCCCGCCACCTTGCCGTGGCGACCCGGCCGCATTCCCGGGTTGACGGCGACGACCGTCACCTTGCGGGCACGCTTCAGCAGCGGCAGGGCATCGTTGACGGCGCGCGTCGCCTCCCGGCCGCCGTCCCAGGCGACGAGGATGCGCTCGCCCAGCGTCGCGCCGGTGCCGATATAGGGAACGACGAGAACCGGCCGGCCGCAGCCGAGCGCCACGTCGCCCACCAGCAGATCGCCGCCCGCCTGTCCGTCCTCGGGATCGTGCTGACCGAGAACGGTGAGATCGGCATGCCGCGCATGGATCCGCAGGGCGCTCGAGACATCCTCGTCGACCGCGAAGTCGATCCGG
>DAIMFL010000030.1:17445-26994 GCA_036724615.1 Alphaproteobacteria bacterium
CTCGACCGTCGCCCGGAACCGTGCGAGCAGGCCCTCGGCCTCGCGACGCTGCTCCTGCCTGCGAGCTTCCCACACGACGGCGGGAATGCGGGCCATGACGTAACCCGGAAGCGCCGGCTCGTCGACCACGACGAGCCCCGTGAGATGCGCGCCGAACTCCTGCGCCAGGCCGATCGCCGCATCGACCCTGTCGCGGCTCTGCCGGCCGCCGTCGACCTGCACGAGGAGGTTCTTCCAGCTCATCCCGCTCTCCACGATTGCCGCCTGAAAGATTTCCGCGACGGCGCGGCGGCGGCATTGATCGAGATCAACCTCCGAACAGATGCGGGGGAGCAGGCTCAGGGCGCCTTGCAGCGATCCGCGGTCACGTTCAGGAAGCCGCGATCGCCCGCGACCGCGGTGAAGCGGTACTCGGAGTCGCCGACCAGCATCGAGTGATGCAGCGGGAGCTCGCCGGCGACCTCTGACGTCTCGCCCCCGAGCTGCGCGAACACGAGCGTGACCGGCTTCGCCGGGTCGTACCAGCCTTCCGGCTGGCCGTCGTCGTTCACCGCCGATTCGCCCCGTGCCGTCACCGTGATCGAGCTGTCGGCGAACCCGACCCAGCTGTTCGGGCCGTCATAGAGCGGCGTCGGCACGATGAAACGCTTGGTGACCGGCTGGTTGTCGCAGGCGCCGATGTCGTCGGACGCCTCGATCAGAAAGGCGAGCCGGTCGAGCGCGACGCCGTCGCGCACCTTCTGCCCGACCATGTCGGTGAGCCGCTTGATCTCGCCGGTCGGCACCTCGCGCTCGTAGCGGGTCTGCCACTCCTGCGCGTTCTGCTTCGCCGCGGCGAGCTCGTGCTCCAGGGCTTCGTTCTCCGAGGTCAGGCTGTCCACCGTGACGGTGAGCTGGTCGACCTCCTCGCGCAGCTGGGTGACGTCGAGCTCGGCGAGCTTGGACCCGGTGCGGTAGGCATAGACGCCGGCGGCGAGAATGGCGATCAGCACGATCGACCATTTGACGACGCCCAGCCAGAACCTGCGGCGGCGGCGATTGCGGCTGTCCCGCAAGCCCAGTGTCATGCGCTCCTCTCCCTGGTCCGGGCGGTTCGACTCGCCGGCGGAGCCGTGCCCGCCAGGGTGTAGCACCCCTGTCGAAGGCTTTCAAACCGGTCTGCCGTGGCAAGATGCGGCCGGTTCAGGGCCGATCGCCGGTTCTGCGGCCGACGCTACAGCCGGTTCGCCTCGAACTCGGTGCAGGACTGGCCGAAGCTGCTGAGGCCTTCTTCCAGATAGTCGCCGAGCAGCGGCAGGCCGACCAGGCGGCGGATCAGCCAGTCCGGCTTCAGCTCGGCGGCCGTCCGGCGCGCCTCGTCGAGCTGCGCGACGTCGAAGTCGCCCCGCCCGATCCAGGCGAGCGCCGCGACTTCCACCAGCTCCTCGCGATTGAGCGACCGCAGCCCGCCGACCAGCTCCTCGAAGGTCGGATCGTCCGGAGCGTCCTCGAGCACCTCGACGAAACGGTCGCCCGAAGGATGGCCGCCCTCGTTCAGCTCGGTCGAGGCCTCCTTCACGTCGAATTCCCGCGCTTTTACGATGATGTAACAGACTTTTTCCGGGCTGATCGCCAGCATCGCACGACCTCCTGCCATTCGGGCGCGGCCTGAGGAATCGACGGCCGCTCACCCGCTGTAACGCGCGCGGCGGCCCCGGGGTCGCATGGCGGCGCCCGGCCCGGTCACGATGGGAAACCGTGCAGCCGGCCGCCCGATCGCCGCCGTTTCGGAGGCATGCGGAGTTCCGGGGCATGCAGGGCGATGCTATGCTTCCCGCGGAAACGGTACGAAATCGGGAGGCGCGCCATGCATCTCGTCATCGAGCCCGCGGATTTCGGACGGCTCTCCTCCGGCACGCGCGAGGAGCTCATGCGGCTGCTGGCCGGCGGCGACAAGGCTCCGGCGCAGCAGACGCGCGCCAACGGCGCCCCGGCCGGGCGGGCCCGCAAGGGGTTTCGCTGGCGCGAGCCGCACGACCTCACCCCCGGCCTGGTGAAGCGGCTGCTGCGCGGCATCGACGAGGCGACCGAGAAGCGTCTCCGGCTCTTCGCCGGGAATGACGGACGGGTCTCGGCGAAGAAGCTGCTCGCGGTCACCGGCGAGAAGGACTGGAAGGCGCTCTCCGCCTTCGAGGGCCAGATCACGCGCCGGCTGCGCCATCTGGTCGGCGACGACAACCGGATGGTCTCGTTCATGATGTGGGACTACGACAGCGAGACGTGGGACAGCCGGCACGAGACGCTGATCGACGGGATGTACTACGTATCGCCCGCCACGACGAAGGCGCTGCAGGCGCATTTCGCCGGGAAGTAAGGGCACCGGCCGCAGCTCGGCCCGCCTGTCGGCGAGCCCGTCCGCCCGAGCCGCCGCCGCGGGACGCAGCCATGTCCATTCCGCACGGCGGGACCGCAACGGGTTTGATCTCGATCAACCTGTCCGGTCATGCGCGGCACCACAATCGGCCTCCGCCTTCAATCCCTGAGCGCACGAGCTTTCGCAGCGGTCGATGCCGATGTCCGGACGTCTACGTAGTACGACCAGAAACCGGCTGCTGGGGCTGGCGATCGCCGCGGTGGCAGCCCTTGGCGGCTATGTCGCGTGGCAGTCGCTCGAGCCCGGGCAGCTGCCGGACGGCATCGCCGCCGGCAATGGCCGGATCGAGGCGGTGGAGATCGACGTGGCCACCAAGACGGCGGGCCGCGTCACCGAGATTCTGGCGGATGAAGGCGACTTCGTGCGCGCCGGACAGGTCCTGGCCAGGATGGACACGGCCGTGCTCGAGGCGCAGCGGCGCGAGGCCGAGGCGCAGCTGCAGAGGGCGCTGATCAGCATCGAGACGGCCGGCAGCCAGGTCACCCAGCGCGACGCCGAAAAGGCGGCCGCGCACGCGGTGGTGGCGCAACGCGAGGCGGAGCGCGAGGCGGCGCGACGCCGCCTGGCACGCACTGCGGAGCTGGCGGCACGGGGCAACGCGCCGTTCCAGACTCTGGACGACGATCGGGCCAGGTTCGAGGCTGCCAAAGCCGCTGTGAGCGCCGCCGAGGCTCAGCTGGCAGCGGCCGAGGCCGCGATCGGCTATGCGAAGGCGCAGGTCGTCGGGGCGCAGGCGGAAGTCGAGGCGGTCAGGGCCACGATCGAGCGCATCCAGGCCGACATCGACGACAGCGCCCTGAAATCGCCCCGCGACGGCCGGGTGCAGTACCGGGTGGCGCAGCCCGGCGAGGTGCTCTCCGCCGGCGGCACGGTGCTCAATCTGGTCGACCTCGGCGACGTCTACATGACCTTCTTCCTGCCGACCCGGGATGCAGGGCGCGTGGCGTTGGGCGCCGAGGTGCGGCTGGTGCTCGATGCCATTCCGCAATACGTGGTGCCGGCGCGGGCCACCTTCGTCGCCGATGTCGCCCAGTTCACCCCGAAGACAGTGGAGACGGAGGAAGAGCGCGAGAAGCTCATGTTCCGGGTCAAGGCGCGGATCGATCCGGACCTGCTTCGCGAGCACATCGAACAAGTGAAGACCGGCCTGCCGGGCATGGCCTATGTGCGCCTCGACCCCGCGGTCGACTGGCCGGCCGAGCTGCAGGCCGGGCTGCGACAGTGACCGGCGCGGGCGGACGGGCGCCCGTCGCGCGGCTGAGCGAGGTCAGCCTCCAATATCGAGGGGTGCGGGCGCTCGACTCGGTCAGCCTGGAGGTGCCGGCTGGCTGCATTGTCGGGCTGATCGGCCCGGACGGCGTCGGCAAGTCCAGCCTGCTCTCGCTGATCGCCGGCGCCCGCGTCGTCCAGATGGGCCGCGTGGAGGTGCTCGGCGGCGACATCGGCGACGGCAGGCACCGCCGCACGGTGGGCCCGCGGATCGCCTATATGCCGCAAGGCCTCGGCAAGAACCTCTACCCTGCCCTTTCGGTGTCGGAGAACATCGACTTCTTCGGCCGGCTGTTCGGCCACGACCGGGCCGAGCGCGCGCGCCGGATCGCCGAGCTGACCGCGGGGACCGGCCTCGCGCCCTTTCTGGACCGGCCGGCCGGCAAGCTTTCCGGCGGCATGAAGCAGAAGCTCGGCCTGTGCTGCGCGCTGATTCACGATCCCGACCTGCTGATCCTCGACGAGCCGACCACCGGGGTCGACCCGCTGTCGCGCCGGCAGTTCTGGGACCTCATCGCCGGCATTCGCGGCGGCCGGCCCGGCATGAGCGTCGTGGTGGCGACCGCCTACATGGAGGAAGCGGCGCAGTTCGATTGGCTGGTCGCCATGGAGTCCGGCCGGATCCTCGCCACCGGCACCGCGCGGGAGCTGCGCGAGCGCACGCGCACCGCCTCGCTCGATGCCGCCTTCATCGCTCTGCTGCCGGCAGAGAAGCGCCAAGGCTACGAGCCGGTGGAGATACCGGAGCGGGCGGAATACGGCGACGACGTCGTGATCGAGGCGCAGGACCTGACCAAGCGCTTCGGCGACTTCACCGCGGTCGATCATGTGAGCTTCGGCATCGGCCGCGGCGAGATCTTCGGCTTCCTCGGATCCAACGGCTGCGGCAAGACGACGACGATGAAGATGCTGACCGGCCTTCTGCCGGCCAGCGAGGGCCGGGCCTGGTTGTTCGGCAAGGAAGTCGATCCCCGCGACCTCGAGATCCGCCGGCAGGTCGGATACATGTCGCAGAGCTTCTCGCTCTACACCGAGCTCAGCGTGCGGCAGAACCTGGAGCTGCATGCCCGCCTGTTCCAGGTGCCTGCGCCCGAGATCCCTGCCCGCGTCGACCAGATGGTGCAGCGGTTCGAGCTGGCGGAGATCGTCGACGCGCTGCCGAGCACCTTGCCGCTCGGGCAGCGCCAGCGGCTGTCCCTGGCGGTGGCCATGGTCCATCGGCCGAAGATCCTGATCCTCGACGAACCGACCTCGGGCGTCGACCCGGTGGCGCGGGACGCGTTCTGGAGGAGCATCATCGGGCTGTCGCGCCGCGACAAGGTCACCATCTTCATCTCCACCCATTTCATGAACGAGGCCGAGCGCTGCGACCGCATCTCGCTGATGCATGCGGGCCGCGTGCTGGTGAGCGATGCGCCGGCGGCCCTGGTCGCCAGGCGCGGCGCCGCGACGCTGGAGGACGCCTTCGTCGATTACCTCGAAGAGGCGGAGGCGGAGGGCGTCGCGGCGACCGACGAGCAAACGCCGACGCGCGCGGCGGCCGGAACGTGCCCGGCCGGACGCACCGACCACGGCGGCCGGCGCGGCTTCGACCCCCGCCGGCTGTTCAGCTATGCCCGCCGCGAGATGCTGGAGCTGCTGCGCGACCCCATCCGGCTGACCATGGCGGGGCTCGGCAGCGTCATCCTGATGCTGGTCATCGGCTATGGCATCAGCATGGACGTGGAGGACCTGACCTTCGCGGTGCTGGATCGCGACCAGACCACCACCAGCCACAACTACACGCTCAACCTCTCGGGCTCGCGCTACTTCATCGAGAAGCCCCCGATCACCGACTATGACGATCTGGACGACCGAATGCGGGCGGGCGACCTGGCCCTCGTCATCGAGATTCCGTCCGGATTCGCCCGCGACGTGGCCCGCGGCCGCCCCACTCAGATCGGCGCGTGGATCGACGGCGCCATGCCGATGCGCGCCGAGACGGTCCGCGGCTATGTCCAGGGAATGCACGCCCTGTGGCTCTCCGAGGCCGCGGCGCGCGCGTCGGGCGGAGGCGCCGCCGCCGGCACGGTCGGCATCGAGACCCGGTTCCGCTACAACCCGGACGTCAAGAGCCTGGTGGCCATGGTGCCGGCGGTGATCCCCCTCCTGCTGATGCTGATTCCGGCGATGCTGACGGCGCTCAGCGTCGTGCGCGAGAAGGAGCTCGGCTCCATCATCAATTTCTACGTGACCCCCGTCGGCCGGCTGGAGTTCCTGCTCGGCAAGCAGCTGCCGTACGTCCTGCTGGCGATGCTGAACTTCCTGCTGCTCGCGCTGCTCGCGGTCACCCTGTTCGGCGTGCCGCTGAAAGGCAGCTTTCTCACGCTGGCCGTGGCATCCCTGCTCTATGTCAGCGCCGCCACGGCCATGGGCCTGCTGATCTCCACCTTCATGCGCAGCCAGATCGCCGCGCTGTTCGGCACTGCCGTGCTCACCATCGTGCCGGCAGTGCAGTTCTCGGGCCTGCTCGACCCCGTGTCGTCCCTGGAAGGAGCAGGCGCGGCAATCGGTCAGCTCTACCCGACCACGTACTATCTGACCATTGCGCGGGGCACCTTCTCCAAGGCATTGGATTTCGCCGATCTGCGCGCGTCCTTCCTTCCGCTGCTGCTCGCAACGCCCGTGCTGATCGGGCTCGCCGCCGCGCTGTTGAGAAAGCAGGAGCGCTGACCCGTGCGCCCGGCCAATATCCTGCATCTCGGCGTCAAGGAGCTGCGCAGCCTCGGGCGCGACCCGATGATGCTGTTCCTGATCGTCTACGCCTTCACCGTCTCGGTCTACACGGCGGCGACCGCCATGCCGGAGACCCTCCACAAGGCGGCGATCGCGATCGTGGACGAGGACCGGTCGCCGCTGTCGATGCGGATCGTCGACGCGTTCTATCCTCCGTACTTCCTGCCGCCGGCGATCATCACGCAGGCCGAGATGGACGCCAGGATGGATGCCGGGCTCGACACCTTCGGCCTCGACATCCCCGCCGAATTCCAGCGCGACCTTCTGGCGGGCCGTTCGCCGACGATCCAGCTCAACGTCGACGCGACACGCATGAGTCAGGCCTTCACCGGCAGCAGCTACATCCAGTCGATCGTCGACAACGAGGTGCGGGCCTTCGTCGCCGGGCACAGCCTGGAGGTGATCCCGCCGATCGAGCTCGTCGGGCGGGCACGCTTCAACCCGGAGCTCGACAAGACGTGGTTCGGCAGCATCATCCAGGTGATCAACAACGTCACCATGCTGTCCATCGTGCTGACCGGCGCATCGCTGATCCGCGAGCGCGAGCACGGCACCATCGAGCATCTGCTGGTGATGCCAGTCACTCCGTTCGAGATCATGACCGCCAAGGTCTGGGCCATGGCCCTGGTGGTGCTCGCTGCCTGCGCCTTTTCCCTCGCCTTCGTCGTCCGGGGGCTGCTTGCGGTGCCGATCGAGGGTTCGGTCGCGCTGTTCCTCGCCGGGGCCGCGGTCAACCTGTTCGCCACGACCGCGCTGGGCATCTTCCTGGGCACGTTCGCCCGCTCGATGCCGCAATTCGGACTGCTTCTGATGCTGGTGCTGTTGCCGCTGGAGATGCTGTCCGGCGGGTCGACGCCGCGCGAGAGCATGCCGGAGGCGGTGCAGTTCGTCATGCTCGCCGCGCCCACCACCCATTTCGTACTGCTGGCGCAGGCCATTCTCTATCGCGGCGCCGGCCTGGCCGTTGTCTGGCCGCAGTTCCTCGTCCTCTCCGCCATCGGCGCGGTCCTGTTCGGCTACGCCCTGGCACGCTTCCGCGCCACGATCGGCAGCATGGCCTGAGGCCCCCCGGGTCAGTCCTGCTGGTCGCGCTGGCCCTCCTCCTCGAAGAGATGGGTCGCGCCGACCACCTCCTCGACGGGCACGACGAACGCAATGCCGTTGCCGGGCGTGTTCAGGTCGGCGCTGCGCATGATCGCCTGCAGAATGACGGTCTTCTGATCCGAGGGGACGACAGTGAGGACGATCTCCTTCTCCGGCTCGATCTGGATGCCGAAGACCTTCTGCTGCTCGTTTCTCCCGAGTCCGCGCCCGAACAGGACGGTGCTCCCGTGCGCACCCGCCTTCATCGCGGCGTCCAGAACGGCTTGCCCCCATCCCTTCCGCACGATGCTGACGATGAGACATGGATTCAGCATCTCCGCTATCCCTTCCCACGAGTTTGCAGCCGGATCAGGAAGCCCAGGATCATGAGGGACGTGATCGGCGCCAGGGCGATGAGCGCCACGAAGCCGAATCCCTGGACCATCATATCCCGATCTCCCAGTGAGGCCGATGCGCCGAGGGCGAGCGCCAGAAGAAAGCTGTTGGCCAAGGGCCCGGTGGCGACACCCCCGGCATCCACGGCGATGGCGATGAACTCCCTGTCGACCAGCCACATCAAGCCGATGACGAGGCCATAGCCCGGTATCAGCAGATGGAGCAGGGGCGTGCCGTGTACGAGCCTGAGGGCTCCGAGGGCAACCCAGATGGCCACGCCCAGACAAATCGTCAGCAGCACCATGAACCGGTGGATGGACCCGTTCGACGCTTCCTCCACCTGGCTGCACAGAACCCGCACGGCCGGCTCGCCCCAGGTAGTGAAGAAGCCGAGCAGAAACGCAATGGCGATGAACAACCAACTCTGATCCATGGCGCCCAGCGATTCCCCGATGACCCGGCCGAACGGCAGGAACGCGACAGTGATGCCGATCAGGAACAGGAACAGCCCGACGGCTGCGATGGCGGTGCCTTTCAGAAGCTCGGCCACCTGTCCCAGCGGGAGCTTGAGCAGGAAGACCTGGAACAGGAGAAACAGCACGGTGAGCGGAGTCACGGCGATCGCCACGCTCAACAGAGTGTCGGCGACCGCCGCGATCAATGCGCCGCTCACGACAGCAGCATTCCCATGAGCAGCACGACGAAGATCGGTCCTATCGAGGCGAACCCCAGGATCCCGAATCCGTCGGAAACGGCCGATCGTCCGGCGAGGACGGAGCTGAGCCCCATGGCCAGGGCGAGCATAATCGGAGCCGACAGTACGCCTGTCGTGACGCTCCCGGCGTCGAATGCCAGGGGCACGAAGGTCGCAGGCGCGAAGCAGGAAAGCGCGAGTACGGCCAAGAAAGAGGCCGCCAGAATGTACCGCATCCACCAGCCGGTGATGATCCGGATCATGGCGGCGGCCGTGAAAAGCCCGACTCCCAGCGCGATCATGAACACGACGGCCTCTCCCGGCATGGCGCCGTGCGAGACCGCATCGACCTGTCCTCCCAGGACCAGAACGTCCGGCTCGGCAACCGTCACGGCGAAGCCGAGGGCGAAGGCGACCACGATGATCAGCGCCAGCGATTGTCTTTTCGGCAGCTCGGCGCCGATGAACCGGCCCATCGGCAGAATGCCGATGTCGATCCCGGTGAGGAGGAGGAGCATGCCGATGGCGGCGACCGCCGAACCGACGAGAAACTGGACGAACAGCTCCACCGGGGCTTGGACGACGGCAAACTGAAGCAGGCAAACGAACAGCACCAGCGGGGCCACGGCCTGCAGCACTTCCACCAGCTTCTGCTTCAAGAGCGAGACCATGGCCCGGGATCGTATGACTGGCTTCCGAGATCAGTCAACGAAGCCCGCGTGCGACATTGGCGCTGGACAAGGCGCAGCCGCGAGCCAGGACGAAGCCGCGCAGGACGGGATCGGGCGACAGCGGCGGCCGGGCATGGCCGTTACGGCACAGGACGCCAAGTGGCGTCGCGCGCGTTGGAGTCCGCCGTCACGCATGGACCAAAGATGCCCAAAGCAAGGCGCTCTGCGTGGCATTGAGGGGCTGACCG
>DAIMFL010000031.1:0-26969 GCA_036724615.1 Alphaproteobacteria bacterium
CGGCGCACAAGATCGGCGAGGTGGTCGGCCTCATCAACGAGATCGCCAGCCAGACCAACCTTCTGGCGCTCAACGCGACGATCGAGGCGGCGAGGGCGGGGGAGGCCGGCAAGGGCTTCGCCGTGGTCGCCTCCGAGGTGAAGTCCCTCGCCAATCAGACGGCGCAGGCGACCGAGGAGATCACCGGCCAGATCAGCGGCATCCAGCAGGCGACGCGCGGTGCGGTCGAGGCCATTCAGTCGATCGGCAAGACCATCGCCGAGATCGACGAGATCGCCACGACCATTGCCTCCGCCGTCGAGCAGCAGGGCGCCGCGACCCAGGAGATCGCCCGCAACGTGCAGCAGGCCTCGGCCGGCACCAGCGAGGTGTCCGCGAACATCAGCGGGGTGAGCGAGGCGGCGGCGAGCACCGGCGCCGCGGCGGAGCAGGTCCTGGCCGCCGCCGGCGAGCTGTCGAAACAATCGGAGCTGCTGCGCAGCAAGGTCGAGACCTTCCTGACGGACATCAAGGCGGCCTGAGCGGCGGCCATCTTCCCATCGTCATCGCCGGGTCCCGACCCGGCGATCCATCCTGCCGTTCGCGCAAGCGCGGCGGCTCAGCTCTTGGCGCTGGAATTGGGGTTGCGCTTGTCCGCCCCGGTCACGGCGCCCTTGGAGCCCTTCGTGCCGCCGCCCCATTTCTGCGCCTGACGGGCGGCGTCTCCGCCGCCATGCGGCTCCTTTTTCGTGCTGCTGCTCCCCTTGTCCGTCGCGCGTTGGGGGCTCTTGTCGGCCATGTGAACCTCCTACGATCGAGTAGCCTGATCCGGGACAGCCCGGCTGCCAGCTTAACGGGGCAGGGCACGCCGTCGTTCCGGGTGTCGATGCCTTTCCGGGCGGTCGAGCGCCAGGGTCGCGCAGGTCAGGCGGTCATCCGCACCGGGCGGATGCCATCCGCGTTCGCCGGGGCAAGCGTCTTGCCCATCCGGGTGAACGGCATGCCGACGCCGCCGAGATCGACCTGGATCACGCCCTGCGCCTCTTATCCTTGCCGGCAATTGAATTCGCGGCCGTTCTGGGTGGCGCCCTGCTCGGCGCTGCGTATGCCCGCAGCGCGCAGCGCATTCTCCACCGCATTCATCACGCGGCGGCCGACGCCCTGGCGGGCGGCGCCCGGGTCGACAAATATACTGCGGATCGTCGCACGGCTCGGATCCGGCGCATGCGCCTCGCTTTGGGCGTGCCGCGCATAGCCGGGCAGGCGCGTGGTCCAGCCGCCGCAGCCCACGATCTCGCCAGCGAGCTCCGCCACCAGGTAGGTGCGGTCGGTGACGAGATAGTCGTCCATGGTGCCGATGCGGGCGATGAACGCCTCGATCTGGGCGGGCGTGTAGTGGCTGCACCCCAGCAGCCGCAGCGAGCACTCCTGCATCGTGCGCAACGTGGGAATGTCGGCCTCCATCGCCAGGCGGATCGTCAGCCGGGCCATGTTCGCCCCCGTTTCGTTGTTGTGGCCGTCGTTATAGGGCTCCGGCTTTACATGATTGAAACGAATTTATATAATTCATCAGATCAAAATAATTGATCATGCTAGAACCCGACCTCTTGCGCACTTTCCTGGCGATCGCCGACGCCGGCAGCTTCACCGCCGCCGGAGCGGTGGTCGGGCGCACGCAGTCGGCGGTCAGCATGCAGATCCGCCGCCTGGAGGAGCAGCTTCGGTGCAGCCTGTTGCGCCGCTCTGCCCACGAGGTCTCGTTGACGCCGCAGGGCGAGATCCTGCGACGCCACGCCCGGCTCATCCTCAATGCCCAGCAGGCCGCGCTCGCAGCGCTCGACCAGCCCGACGTGCCGTACGAGATCTCGCTCGCCATTCCGGACGACTATGCGCTGGGGCTCCTGCCGGAGGTGCTCCGGGACGTTGCGTCCGTTCACCCCAACGCCGCCGTGGCCGTGACCTGCGAGCCGTCCCGCGACATCATCCGCAACATGGCGGAGGGGGCCTACGACCTGGCCCTGGTGACCGAAGGCCAGGGGCCGGCGATGGGTCCCGTGGTCCATCAGGAGCCCTGCCATTGGGTGACCGGCGCCAGGAGCGACGCGCACCGTCGCGACCCGTTGCCGCTGGCCTTCGGCCCGGAGGACGACACCTATCGTCAATGGGCAATCGATCGGCTGGCGGAGCAGGGACGCCCTTTCCGGATCGCCTACACCTCGATCAGCATGGCTGCCATAAGGGGCGCCGTCGCATCGGGCCTTGCGGTCAGCGTGATGGCGAGAAGCAGCATGACGCCGGCGATGCGGGCCCTCACCCGCGCCGATGGATTCGCCGAGCTTCCGGTCCTCCGGCTGTGCCTCGTCACCAGCCCGCGCAACCGCACCGACATGGTCCGCGCCTTGGACACCTTCCTGACCGGCCGTATGCGGGAGCGGACGGGCGTCATCCCGGACAAGCCGACGCCGCCAAACAAGCGCATCCGGAGGCAACGGAAGAAACGGGCCAGCCGGTAATCCGGGCGAGCTATCGGGACCGGGGGGCACCGCGCCGCCGGCCGGCGACCAGCTTCAGCCAAGGCGCCGAATGGAAGGCGCTCATCAGCACGTACATCGGGACCATGCCGGTCAGCGAAGACCCTTGCCCAGCGGAACAGAGCATGTCTACCGCGCCCCCGCCGAGGACGGCGGCCAGCAGGGCCATGACTGCGAAGGTCGGCGTGGCCGCGAGACACAGCCAACGGGCTATGCCGAGCGCGGCCGCGGCACCCTCGTTCCCACTTCCCGCACCGCCAGTCGCCTTGGCGGGATAGGCCTCGGTCACGGCTTCGCACTGGCGTCGCGGTTCCGGAAGGCGGCCTCTCCGGCATCCGACACCTCGACCCATGTCTTGTCGGGCGCCGCGCCGGCGACGTAGCTGTCGTGCCAGTTCCACCACTTGTAGGCCGGCGTCTGGGGATAGCCTTCCGGCGAGTCCTCCCAGGCCTCCTGCCGGCCGAGCGGCGTGATGTCGAGGTAGTTCCAGGTGCCCCCCATCTGCTCGTCGCCGCGGTTGTTGACGAAGTAGGTGCGGAACACGCGGTCGCCGTCGCAGATGAACACGTTATGGCCGTGCCACTCGTCCACGCCGAAATCGGCGTCGAAGCTGTCGGTGATGGTGTACCAGGGCATCTCCCAGCCCATCCGCGCCTTCAGCCGCGCGATGTCCGTCTGAGGCGCCCGCGAAGCGAAGACAAGGGTCGTGTCGCGGGCGTTCAGGTGGGCGAGGTGGGCGACCTGGTCGGCCACCATGGAGCAGCCGCGGCAGGCGTGCTCGGGCCAGCCGAACACGCCCGGCTCGAAGAAGGCGCGGTAGACGATCAGCTGGCGCCTTCCGTCGAACAGGTCGAGCAGGCTCGCCGTGCCCGCCGGCCCCTCGAAGGCGTATGCCGTCTTCACGTCCATCCACGGCATCCGCCGGCGCTCGGCGGCCAGTGCATCACGGGCGCGGGTCTGCGCCTTTTCCTTCACGAGAAGCTGCTGGCGCGCAGCCTCCCAGTCCTGCGGCGATACGATCGGTGGGGTGCTCATTGCAAACTGCCCGCCCTTCTGGTCGTGCTCTGGTGATTTGATCATGGTCGCTGCAACCTCCGAATTGGACGAGCTCCCGCGCCTTCGGGCCGAATTGCCACGCCATCGCGGCCGATCGCTCGTTGTTGTTCGTCCTGAGCTAACTTGGCGCCGCGGTGTCGGACGGTGGGAGTGACAAATGTGGCGGGATTTCGATGGATTCGCTGATCACCGCCGCGGCGCGTGCGCTCGCGGCGGGTGATCCCCTCGGCGCGCTGAACCGGGTCGCGTTGCGCGAGGACGCCGCGGCGCTCGCGCTGCGCGGCATCGCCATGGCCCAGCTCGGCGATCTCGTCCGCGCGAAGGCGCTCGTGCGGCGCGCGGCGCGCGCCTTCGGTCCGAAAGAAGCCGTGGCCCGCGCCCGCTGCGTGGTTGTCGAAGCCGAGATCGCGCTGGCCTCGCGGGACCTGGGCTGGCCCGCGAAGAGGCTCGGCGCAGCCCGAGCGGTGCTGGAGGAGCACGGCGACCGGGTGAACGCCGCCTATGCGCGGTATCTCGAGGCCCGGCGCCTGCTCCTGATCGGACGGCTCGACGAGGCCGAGCGGATGCTCGCCGACCTCGATCCTGCGCCTTTGCCGCCCGCGTCGCGGGCCGCCCTCGAGCTGGTCGTCGCCGGGATCGCGATGCGACGCCTGCACATAGCGGCGGCGCAGGCCGCGCTTGCCCGGGCCGGGCGCGCCGCACGCCGGGCAGGAATCCCTGCGCTGACGGCCGAGATCGATAGCGCGGGCCTCGTCCTCGATACGCCCGCGGCGCGGCTGATTGCGCGCGGCGAGGAGCGGCTGCTCCTTCTCGCGGAGGTCGAGGCGCTGCTGGCCTCGCAAGCTCTCGTGGTGGACGCTTGCCGTCATGTCGTGCGCGACAAGGGCAGGGTGGTCTCGCTCGCAAGCCGCCCGGTCCTGTTCGCGCTCGCCCGTGCCCTGGGCGAGGCCTGGCCGGGAGACGTGTCGCGGCACACGCTCGTCGCACGGGCATTCGGGGCGAAGCGCGCCGACGACTCGCATCGCGCACGGTTGCGGGTCGAGATCGGACGGCTTCGCACGGTTCTGCGGACGGTGGCCGGCGTGAGCGCGACGAAGCGGGGATTCGCCCTGGCGCCGCGCCGCGCGCGCAAGGTCGTCGTGCTGGCGCGGCCTGTGGAGGAGCGGCATGCGGCGGTGCTCGCCTTCCTGGCGGACGGCGAGTCGTGGTCGAGCTCGGCCCTGGCGCTCGCGCTCGGCACGAGCCAGCGCAGCGTGCAGCGGGCGCTCGACTCCCTCGCGGCGGCCGGCAAGGTGCAGTCGTTCGGCCGCGGACGGTCGCGACGCTGGATGACCCCGCCCGTGCCGGGATTCACGACGGCCTTGTTACTCCCGGCGCCGCTGCCGAGCGGGTAGGATGAACGCATGAAGCGATCAGCCGCCGAGATTATCCGCGAGTACGGACCCTTTCCGGATGCCGACCAGGTGCACGGTCTCACCTTCGACGGCCGGCATGTCTGGTTCGCGTCCGGCGACAAGCTGAACGCCTTCGATCCCGCGAGCGGGAAGACGGTTCGCTCGATCGATGTCGCGGCCCACGCGGGAACGGCCTTCGACGGCCGGCACCTCTTCCAGCTCGCCGAGGATCGCATCCAGAAGATCGATCCGGAGAGCGGCCGCGTGCTCGCCACGATTCCGGCGCCGGGCGGCGGGGGCGACTCGGGGCTCGCCTGGGCCGAAGGGACGCTCTGGGTCGGGCAGTACCGGGACCGGAAGATCCATCAGGTCGATCCCGAGACGGGCGCGATTCTTCGCACCATCGAGTCCAACCGCTTCGTCACCGGGGTGACCTGGGTCGACGGCGAGCTCTGGCACGCCACCTGGGAAGGCGACGAGAGCGAGCTGAGGCGGATCGATCCCGGAACGGGAGAGGTGCTGGAGAGGCTCGACATGCCGGCCGGCGCCGGCGTGTCGGGCCTCGAGTCCGACGGCGGCGACCGGCTCTTCTGCGGCGGCGGACCCAGCGGAAAGGTGAGAGCCGTCCGCCGGCCCAGGCGGGACGCCGCGGCCCCCGACGCCGGGACGCCGACAGAACCCCGGGCCAAACCCACGTGACGCAGAATTTTCCATAATATACATTATGCGAATCATGGATACGTGATGCTCACCAAGGCCTTTCCGGATCCCGACATCCTCCAGCCTCTGCCCCATCACGCCGGCCTCGTGCTCCTCCGGCCGCTGCTGGAGCGCCATCCCGAGATCTCGAACGTCAGCGTCGGCGCGTACAGCTACTACGACGACCAGGACGGCAACGCACTGCAGTTCTTCCGGCGCAACGTCCGGTACAATTTCGGCTTCTCCGGGTCGCGCCTGACGATCGGCCGTTATTGCGCCCTTGCCCATGGGTGCACGATCGTCATGGACGACGCCAACCACGCCATGGCCGGCCCGACCACCTTTCCGTTCGCGATCTTCGGCGGCGCCTGGGCCGAGGCGATGGCGCTCGACGACATCCCGTTCGAGCGCAAGGGCGACACCGTCATCGGGAACGACGTCTGGCTCGGCTACGGCAGCCTGGTCATGCCGGGCGTGACGATCGGCGATGGCGCCGTGGTCGCCGCGCGCGCCGTGGTGACCCGGGACGTGCCGCCCTATGCCGTCGTCGCCGGCAACCCGGCCCGCATCCTCCGCGCCCGCTTTCCGGACGCTGCCGTGGAGCGGCTGCGCGCGCTGGCATGGTGGGACTGGCCGGCCGAGATCGTCACCGAAGCCATCCCGCTGCTGGTCGCCGGCGACATCGACCGGCTGGAGGCATTCGCGGCAGCACGCCGGCCATAGCCTGCCGGTCCGCCCTCGGCTAAGGTCGCCGCCATGCCCGACGCGCCCGCCGATTCCGCCGCCGCCATCGAGCGGCTGCTCGCCATCATGGCGAAGCTGCGAGATCCAGAGGGCGGCTGCCCGTGGGATCTCGAGCAGAGCTTCGCGACCATCGCGCCGCATACGATCGAGGAAGCCTACGAGGTCGCCGACGCGATCGAGCGTGGCGACATGGCGCATCTGAAGGACGAACTCGGCGACCTGCTCTTCCAGGTCGTATTCTATGCCCAGATGTCGCGGGAGGCCGGCTGTTTCAATTTCGCGGATATCTCAAGCGCCATTTCCAACAAGATGATACGGCGTCATCCTCATGTTTTTGGTGAGGATAGGGTCGACAGCGCCGCCGCCCAGACCGTGGCCTGGGAAGCGCAGAAGGAGGCGGAGCGCCACGCCGCCGCCGAGGCCACGGGCACGAAGCCCAGCGCCCTGGACGGTGTCATCCCTGGCCTGCCCGCCCTGCTGCGCGCGGTGAAGCTCCAGAAGCGCGCCGCGCGGGTCGGCTTCGACTGGCCGGAAGCCGTGCAGGTCCTCGACAAGATCGCCGAGGAAGCCGCTGAAATCCGCCACGAAATGGCGAACGGCGGCGGGCCGGAGCGGCTGCGGGACGAGATCGGCGACCTGCTCTTCGCGGTGGTCAACCTCGCCCGCCACCTGGATGTCGATCCCGAAGGCGCCCTGCGCGGCACCAACGCCAAGTTCGAGCGCCGCTTCCGCCGCATCGAGGCGCTGCTGGCCGAAACCGGACGCGAGGCGAAGGACACGCCGCTCGCCGAGCTCGAGGCGCTCTGGCTGCGCGCCAAGAGCGAGGAGCGATAGCGCGCCCCTGCCCGCGCGTCAGCGGCGCGAATTGTAGATCGTGTAGGGCGCGAGCTCCGGGATGTCCCAGGCCCGGTAATAGGCCTCGACATGGGGCAGCAGCCGCTCGACGAGGGCCGCCTGCTCGGTCGAGCGTCCGGCGGCGTCCAGCATGGCCCGGGCCTCGCGGCCGACCTCCTCCAGGTCGAAGCGCGTCGGCCGGCCGTCCCGCAGCACCACCTCGCCGCCCACGATCACCGTGTCCACGTCGCCGGCCCGGGCGCGCATCAGCAGGAGGTCGCGCGGATCGGCCTCCGGCGCGACCCAGGGCCAGGTGAGACGCTCGAGATCGACCAGCACCAGATCGGCGGCATGGCCGGGCGCGATCCTGCCGAGGCGGCCTTCCTTGCGCATGAGACGGGCGCCGCCGGTGGTCGCCATGCCGAAGATCTGGGCCGGCGTCGGGGCGGGCCCGTCGAAGCGCGGCGTGCGATGGAGCCTGAGGGCGAGGCGCATCTCCGTGAAGAAGTCCTCGTCGTCGTCGAGCGTCGTACCGTCCATGCCGAGCGCGACCGTGGCGCCGCGCCCAAGCAGCGCGTTGAGCGGCGCGATCCCGGCGCGCAGCCGCAGGTTGGAGCTCGGGTTGTGGCAGAGCGCGGCGCCGGTCTCGGCCAGCAGGTCGATCTCGCTCTCAGTCAGCCAGACGCCATGCGCGATCGAGAAGCGCGGGCCGAGCACGCCCAGCTCGTGCAGATGATGGAGCGTCGGCTTCCCGTAATGACGCGGCCCGTGGAGCATCTCGTAGAGCGATTCCGTGACATGGGTCTGAATGCCCGTGTCGTGGCGCTCCGCCGCTTCGGCGATGTGCTGCATGAATGTGTCCGACACCCATTGCGGGCCGGGCGGGGCGAACCACAGGTCGATGCGCGGATGCTGGCGATAGCTCTCCCGGAGGCCGTCGAAGACGCCGAAGAACCCGTCCTCGTCGATGCTGCCCGCCGGCGGAAGGCGCGAGGCGGCATAGCGACGGAGGTCGTCGTCGGGCAGGCTCGCCAGGAACCGCTCGTCTCCGCCCGGCCCCGCCACCAGGAAACATTGCGTGGTGACACCGATCGCGAAGGCGACGCGCAGCCCCGCTGCATCGTAGCCGGCCAGCGCCGCGCGGGCGTTGGCGTCATAGATTTCGGGCGTGCCGCTGTCGCTGTGCACATCCACCACACTGGTGACGCCGCTGCGCAACAGCCGGGCCGCGCTGAGCAGCGTGGCGAGCCGCGGGTCCACGCCGCGCGCCAGGCTGAGCGTCACCAGCCAGGCTTCGAGGATCCGGTCCGGAATTCCCTGCTGCAGAGCCGACACCGCGCTGCTGTGGTGATGCGCGTTGATCAGACCGGGAATCACCGCGCAGCGGTCGGAGCCGACGACCTCCGCCGCGGGATGGCGGGCGCGAAGCTCAGCCCAGTCGCCGATCTCGGCGATGCTGTCGCCGGCGATCCGGATCGCCGCGTCGGTGCGGACGCCCTCCTCGGCCAGGACCCAGCGCCCGCGAACCAGCCTGGTCTCGCTCATGGCTCGCCTCCCGGCGGCGGCCCGATCAGTCGTTCGTCAGCAGGTGCATCAGGCTGGAGGTGTCCCAGCGGTTGCCGCCGCGCGCCTGCACCTGCGCATAGAACTGGTCCACGAGCGCGGTCACCGGCAGGCGCGCGCCGTTGCGCTTCGCCTCCTCCAGGCAGATGCCGAGGTCCTTGCGCATCCAGTCCACGGCGAAGCCGAAATCGTAGCGCCCGTCCAGCATGGTCTCGCCGCGATTCTCCATCTGCCAGGACTGGGCCGCGCCCTTCGAGATCACCTCCAGCAGGCGCCGGCCGTCGAGGCCGGCGCGCTGGGCGAAGTTCAGCCCCTCGGCTAGGCCCTGCACCAGGCCGGCGATGCAGATCTGGTTGACCATCTTGCTGAGCTGTCCGGCGCCGTGGGCGCCCATCAGCACGCAGGACCGCGCATAGCCGTCGATCACCGGCTTGGCGCGATCGAACGCCGCGGCCTCGCCGCCGACCATGACCGTCAGACGCGCGTTCTCCGCCCCCGCCTGGCCACCGGAGACTGGCGCGTCGAGAAAGTCCACGCCGCGGTCGCGCGCCGACCGGGCGATCTCCCGCGCCACACCGGCCGACGCGGTCGTGTGGTCGACGAGAATCGCGCCGTCCGTCATTCCGGCGAGCGCGCCCGTCTCGCCGAACACGACGCTGCGCAGGTCGTCGTCATTGCCGACGCAGACGAACACCAGCTCCGCGCCCTTGGCGGCGTCGGCAGGGGTCGGGGCGCGGCCGCCGCCGTGCCGCCTGACCCAGTCCTCGGCCTTCGCGCCGGTGCGGTTGTAGACCGTGACGTCATGCCCCTTGCCGGCCAGATGGCCGGCCATCGGGAATCCCATCACGCCGAGGCCGATGAAGGCGACCTTCGCCATGCTGTCCTCCTGTTCTGCGGCGGCAAATCCTACCGGCGCTCCTCCGCCGCGATCAACAGGCGGTGGAGGCCGTGCCAGCTCGCGACGTCCGGCGCCAGCATCAGCCCGCTCGCGTCGATGCGCGCAGGATCGTAGGCGCCGCCTTCGAGATAGGACGCGTACCCGCCCGCCTCCGCATGGATCAGCACGCCGGGCGCGTGGTCCCAGGGCATGAGCTTGCTGAACAGCGAGAAATGCGCGCCGCCATCCGCCAGCCGGATGTATTCGAGGCCGGCGCAGCGCAGGCTCCTGATCGCGTTCACCCGCTGCCGCCGAGCCTGGATCCTGGACACCAGCTCCCGGTCACCGAACTTGCTGCCGTGGATCGTTCCGGTCATCTCGCGCACCGAGTCGGGCGGAAGGGCGACGTTGAGGCGCCGACCGTTCAGGAAGGCCCCGCCCCCCTGCTCCGCCACGGCGGTACGGCGGTTGACCGGATCATGGATCCAGGATCCGAGCACCCTGCCGAGATGGACATAGGCGACCATGACCGCGAAGCGCGGCCGGCCTTCGGCGAAGTTCGCCGTGCCGTCCACCGGGTCGATCAGCCAGAGCGACTCCGCCTCGTCGAGCCGACGCAGGATGTCGGGATCGACCGCGGCCGCCTCCTCGCCCAGCACGAGCGAGCCCGGCAGCAGCGCGACGAGGCGCGGGGTCAGCCAGGCCTCCGCCGCCTCGTCGGCGATGGTGACCACGTCGCCCGGCGACTTCTCGCGGATCTCGTGGGCCGCGAGCTTTTCGAAGCGGGGCAGGATCTCGGTCGCCGCCACCTCCTCGACGAGCGCGGTCACCGCTGCGATATCGGGAGTCATCGCGGCCGGCTGTGCCCGTGGCCCATGCGGTCGAAGCGGCTGACGTCCGCAGGATCGAGACGGACGCGCAGATAGGCGAAGTCCTCCTCGTCGCGCCGCTCCAGCACCTGGCCGTGGTCGTAGAGCCAGGCGATGGCGCCACCCTGATCGTGCGGCAGGCGATACTCCATGACCTGCCAGGCCGAGGCCAGATGGCGGTCGATCTCGCCCAGGAGCGCATCGATGCCATCTCCCGTCGCGGCCGAGATGAGGACCTGGTTGCCGGCGCGATGGGTCTGCTCGACGAGCGCGGCGCGCGCGTCGGGCTCCATGAGGTCGATCTTGTTCAGCACCTCGACGAGGCGGCCGCCGTCCACCTGATCGGCGAGGCCGAGATCGCGCAGCACCGCCTCGACGTCGCGCTGCTGTGCTGCCGTGTCGGGATGGGAGATATCGCGCACGTGCAGGATCAGGTCGGCGCCCTGCACCTCCTCGAGCGTGGCGCGGAACGCGGCGACCAGATCCGTCGGCAGGTCGGAGATGAAGCCGACCGTGTCCGACAGGATGATGGTGCGCCCGGACGGCAGCCCGACGGCCCGCATGGTCGGGTCCAGGGTGGCGAAGAGCAGGTCCTTCGCCATCACCGTCGCGCGCGTCAGGCGGTTGAACAGGGTCGACTTGCCGGCATTGGTGTAGCCGACCAGCGCCACCACCGGATAAGGCACGCGCTGCCGCGCCTTCCGGTGCAGCCCGCGGGTGCGCTTCACGTCCTCGAGGTCGCGCTTGATCCGGATGATGCGGTCGCCGATCAGCCGCCGGTCCATCTCGAGCTGGGACTCGCCGGGGCCGCCGAGGAAGCCGAAGCCGCCGCGCTGGCGCTCGAGATGGGTCCAGGACCGCACGAGCCGGCTGCGCTGATAGGTGAGCGCCGCGAGCTCGACCTGGAGCTGGCCCTCCTTGGTGCGCGCCCGCTCGCCGAAGATCTCCAGGATCAGGCCGGTGCGGTCGATCACCTTGCAGTTCCAGGCCTTCTCCAGGTTGCGCTGCTGCACGGGAGAAAGCGGCGCGTCGATCACCGCGAGCCCGATCTTCTGCGCCTCGACCAGCTCCTTGAAGCTGTCGACCACGCCGCGGCCGAGCAGCGTCGCCGGCCGCGGCTGCATGACCCGCACCGTCTCCGCATGCACCACATCGAGATCGATCGCCCGGGCGAGCCCCACGGCCTCCTCGAGCACGGAGTCCGGCCGGCGCCCGCCATGCGCCACACCGCGCAGCAGCGGGCAAAGGACGAGCGCCCTGCCGGTGGAGCCGCCGTCGACCCCCGCGGCGCCCGAATCCGCGCCGGACGAGCTGACGGACGCCGTGCTCAACTCAGGACTCTTCTCCCTCCTTGGCGGCTTCGAAGAGCTGGATCGGTCCGGCCGGCATGATGGTGGAGATCGCATGCTTGTAGACCAGCTGCGAATGCTGGTCGCGCCGCAGGAGGACGGAGAAGTTGTCGAACCAGGTCACGATGCCCTGCAGCTTGACGCCGTTGATCAGGAAGATCGTCACCGGCATCTTGTTCTTGCGGATGTGGTTGAGAAACACATCCTGGACGTTCTGGGATTTTTCAGTCGCCATAGGCTCCCCCTTGTTGGTGGTGTTATCGGGGCCCGGTCGTTGTTGCGGCTGATCGCCGAACCGATTCCGTACCGAGTGGGAGGCGATCCGGCCACAGAGCCCCGTCCGCCGGGGCGCGGTCCGTATCCTCCCATCCCATCGTTAACACAGTTCGTAGGCCAATAAAACCTGGACCTCGGCACTGTCAGATTTCTGTCACAAGCTCGGCGAGCTCGCGGCAGGCCTGCAGATGCCGCGCCGGCGGCGCGTCGGGAAACTCGCCCGGCGCCGGCGGATCCTGCCGCAGCAGGATCGGCACGCAGCCGGCATTGACCGCGCAGACGAGGTCGATGTCCGTGTCGCCGACGAACCAGACCTCCGGCCCCCGTCCGACGCCGCTGCCGTCGAGCGCCATCTCCACCGGTTCCACGGCCGGCTTGTCGCGCGGCGCGTCGGTCGCGCCGACGATCCGCCCGAAGCGCGCGGTCCAGCCGAGATGGTCCGCCTCGCGCCGCAGGAACGGCCCCTGCTTGTTGCTCACCACGCCGAGATAGATTCCGGCGCGCGCCAGCTCGGTCAGCATGGCGTCGGCGCCGGGCATCTCGCGCAGCTGCTCGATATGCGCCTGGCGGAACGTGTCGTAGAAGATCGTCTGCGCCTCTTCCCAGCGGTCGCCGAACAGCACGGGAAAGCTGTCGCGCGCCGAGGCGCGGACCCGCTGCTTCGTCTCGGCGAGCGTCCAGGCGGTATGGCCCATGGCGGTCAGCGCGGCATTGAGCGCCGTGTGGATCACCGCCCAGTTGTCCACCAGCGTGTTGTCCCAGTCGAAGAGGATCGCACGCGGCCGCCGCAGGGCGGGAACGGATCGGTCCGTCATGCCGCCACGTATCCCAGATAGGCGGCGCGCAGCCGCTTCGTCACCGGACCGGGCTTCCCGTCGCCCACGACCGCGTCGTCGATCCGGGTGATGGGCAGGACGTGGCCGCTCGAGCTGGTGAGAAAGGCTTCCCGCGCCGCCTTGGCTTCGGCGAGGCTGAACGGCCGCTCCTCGAACGCCACCCCTACCTCGTTGGTCAGCCGGATCACCGCCTGCCGGGTGATGCCGTTCAGGATCGCCGCGTCGGCGTTGCGGGTGACCAGGGCGCCGTCGGAGGTCACGATCCACGCGTTGGTCGAGGTGCCCTCCGTTACGAACCCCTCGGCATCGACCTGCCACGCCTCGAACGCCCCCGCCTCCGCCGCCTTCTGCTTGCCGAGGACGTTGGGCAGCAGCGAGACCGACTTGATGTCGCAGCGCTTCCAGCGGATGTCGGGAACGGCGATCACGCGCACCCCGCGCTCCACCAGCGCGGCAGGCGTCGGATTCATGCGCTTGGTCGTGACGACCAGGGCCGGCTTCGCCGCCTTCGGAAACTTGTGGTCCCGCGGCGCGACGCCGCGCGTCACCTGGAGATAGACCAGGCCGTTGGTCAGCCCGTTGCGCCGCGTCAGCTCGCGCAGGACGAGCTTCAGCGCCGCCCGGCTCATCGGCCAGGCGATGCGGAGCTCGCGCAGGGAGTAGTCGAGCCGGTCGAGATGCGGCTCCTCGTCGATCATCCTGCCGTTCTGGACCGGCACGACCTCGTAGACGCCGTCGGCGAACTGATAGCCGCGATCCTCGATATGGACCGCGGCGTCGGGATGCGGCACGTAGCGGCCGTTGACATAGGCAAACCGGGGCATCGGGAAAACCTCAGAAGAACTCGAGCCTGACGGAGAACATCTTCTCCACTTTCTTGACCGCCTCCGCCGCGGCGAAGATGACGACGCGGTCGTTCGGCCGCACCACGGTGTCGCCGTGCGGAATGATGACCTCGCCGTCGCGGACCAGCGCGCCGACGACGACGCCGTCCGGCAGCTTCGCCTCGCGCAGCGGCGGGCCGACGAGCGTCGAGGTCTCCATGGCGTCGGCCTCGATGATCTCGCCGAAGCCGTCGCTCAGCGAGTGCACCGAGCGCACGCGGCCGCGCCGGACGTGCTGCAGGATCGTCGACACGGTGATGGCGCGCGGGCTCACCACGGCGTCGATGCCGAGCGTGCCGATGAGCGGCGCGTAAGTCGTCTTGTTGATCAGCGTCACCGAGCGCTCGCAGCCGAAGCGCTTGGCCAGCAGCGACGACAGGATGTTGACCTCGTCGTCGTTGCTGACCGCGATGATCGTCTCGGTGGCCTGGACGTTGGCCTCCGTCAGGATGTCGACATCCAGCGCGTCGCCGTGGATCACCACGGTCCGGGTCAGCATCTGGGCGACGAAGGTGGCGCGCTTGCGGTCGAGATCGATGAGCTTCACGTCGGCGCCGCGATGCTTTTCCTCGATCATCTGCGCCAGGTAGAGACCGATATTGCCGCCGCCGACGATGATGAGCCGCCGCGCCTCCGGCTCCTCATGGCCGAAGGCCGCCATGGCGCGCGACAGGTGCCTGGTCTCGGCGACGAAGTAGACCTCGTCCCCGGCGAGCATCTGGTCGTCCCCCATCGGCACGATCTTGCGGTCGTTGCGCAGAATGCCGACCACGAAGATGTGGAGGTCCGGGAAGAGCGCCGTCAGGTGCCGAAGCGGGGTGTTGATCACCGGGCATTCCGGGCCGCAGCGCACGCCGATCAGCGTGATGAGGCCGTCGGACAGCGGGATCGCGTCGAACGCACCCGGAATCTCCAGCCGGCGCATGACCGCGCGCGCCACCTCGATCTCCGGCGAGATGATGGCGTCGATCGGCAGATGCGCGCGGGTGAACAGCTCGGACCAGATCGGCAGCAGATAGGTCTGCTGCCGGACGCGGGCGATCTTGGTCGGCACGTCGAACAGCGAATGGGCCACCTGGCAGGCGACCATGTTGACTTCGTCCGAATAGGTGACCGCGATCACCAGGTCGGCGTCGCGCGCCCCTGCCCGCTCCAGCACGTCCGGATGCGAGGCGAAGCCGACGACGCCCTGGACGTCGAGCGTCTCGCTGATCCGCTCGATCAGCGCCGGCTCCACGTCGATCACGGTGACGTCGTTGCCCTCGATCGCCAGGTAGCGGGCGATGTTGAAGCCGACCTGGCCGGCGCCGCAGACGATGACCTTCATGCAGGATCCGCTTCCGCCGCTCAGGCCTCGGGCTTGCCGGCGCGTTCCGGCGTCCGGTCGTTGCCGACCAGCCCGAGCGAGCGGAGCTTGCGATGAAGGGCGGAGCGCTCCATGCCGACGAAGGCGGCGGTGCGCGAGATGTTGCCGCCGAAGCGCGCCACCTGGGCGTCCAGATAGCGCCGCTCGAAGAGCTCGCGCGCCTCGCGCAGCGGCAGGGCCATGATCTCGCCGTCCTCCGCCCCCCGGAGCGGCGCGGCGGCGGCGTCGACGATCTCGCCCGGCAGCTGTTCGACGCGGATCGGCTCGTCCGATCCGCCCGGCGCCATGATGAGCAGCCAGTCGATGACGTTGCGCAGCTGCCGCACGTTCCCGGGCCAGTCATAGGCCTGGAGGGCGACCGTCGCCTCCTCGCTGAGGCGCCGCCGGGGCAGGCCCGACACCTCCGCCGAGTGGGCCAGGAAGTGATCGGCCAGCAGCGGGATGTCCTCGCGGCGGTCGCGCAGCGGCGGGACGCGCACCGGCACGACGCTCAGCCGGTAGTAGAGGTCTTCCCGGAAGCGGCCGGCGGCGATTTCCGCCGCCAGGTCGCGGTTCGTCGAGGCGATCACCCGGACGTCGACCTGGACCTGGGTGGCGCCGCCCACCCGCTCGAACGTCTGGTCCTGGAGGGCGCGGACGATCTTGCCCTGGGTCTCGAGCGGCATGTCGGCCACCTCGTCGAGGAGCAGCGTGCCGCCATGCGCCTCCTCGAACGTGCCGACCTTGGCCGGGCTGTCCGGCCCTTCCGCCCCGGCCTCGGTGCCGAACAGCTCGAGCTCCAGCCGCTCGGGCCGCATGGTCGCGCAGTTGAGCACGATGAGCGGCCCCGTCGAGCGGCGGGACCGGCGATGGATCAGCCGGGCCACGACCTCCTTGCCGCAGCCCGGCGGGCCGCTGATGAGGACGCGGCTGCCCGTCGGCGCCACGCGCTCGACCGCGTTGCGCAGCTGGCTGACGACCGAGGACGTGCCCACGAGCTCCATCTCGCCGCCGGCCCGGAGGCGCAGCTCCTCGTTCTCGCGCTTCAGCCGCGCCGCCTCGATGGCGCGCTCGACGATCAGCAGCAGCCGGTCCGACTTGAACGGCTTCTCGATGAAGTCGTAGGCGCCGAGCTTGATCGCGGCGACCGCAGTCTCGATGTTGCCGTGGCCGCTGATCATGACGACCGGCACGGAGGGATGCTCGCGGCGGATGACCTGCAGCATCTCCATGCCGTCCATCGGGCTGTCCTGCAGCCAGATGTCGAGAATGACCAGGCTGGGGCGGCGCGCACGGATCGCCTCGAGCGCGGAGGTGCTGTCGGCGGCCTCGCGGGTCTCGTAGCCTTCGTCCGCGAGAATGCCGGCCATCAGAAGTCGAATGTCCGACTCGTCGTCGACGATGAGGATGTCACGCGCCATGATTCACGCGCCGTGCGCAACGGTCCTGTCGGCCTGTCCGGCCGTGTTTTCGTTTTCGCTCTCGGCCGCGGCGGCGTTGAGCACCAGGCGGACGACCGCTCCCCCTCCGGGACGGTCATCCAATATCAGATCGCCGCCATGATCCTCCATGATTTTCTTGACGATGGCGAGACCCAGCCCGGTTCCTTTGGCGCGGGTCGTCACGTAGGGCTCGGTCAGACGTTCCCGCCCTTCGGTCGGCAGGCCGCGCCCGTTGTCCTCGACGGCGATCTCGACCCGTCCGTCCCGGGCGGTGACGCGCAGCAGAATCTCGCCGCGCGGCAGGGCCTCGCCGTCCGGCGCGCTGCGCATCTCGATCGACTCCGCCGCGTTCTTCATCAGGTTGGTGACCGCCTGGCCGATCTGGCGGGCGTCGCAGGGCACGAGCAGCGGCTCGCGCGGCAGCTCGCTGCGATAGCGGATCCCCGGATTGCCGCTCTGCTGCAGGAACAGCGCCTGCCGGCACAGCGCGTTCAGGTTCTCCAGCCGCATCACCGGCAGGGGCATCCGGGCGAAGGAGGAGAACTCGTCCACCATGCGGCCGATGTCCCCCACCTGGCGGACGATCGTGTCGGTGCAGACGGTGAAGGTCTCGGGATCGCTCTTGATCTCCTTCAGGTACTTCCGCTTCAGCCGCTCGGCCGACAGCTGGATGGGAGTCAGCGGATTCTTGATCTCGTGCGCGATCCGGCGGGCGATGTCCGCCCAGGCGGCCTTGCGCTGGGCGGAGAGCAGCTCGGTCACGTCGTCGAAGGTGACGATGTAGCCGGTCGGCCCCTGGACCGACAGCTCGCTCACGATCCGCACCAGGAGCGTCCGGGTCTCGCCGCCGCGATGCAGGCTGATCTGGCCTTGCGCCACACGGGTCGGCCGCCGCCGCGCGGAATCGAGGAGGCCCGCCATCTCCGGCACCAGCTTGGCGAGCTCCTGGCCCAGCCGCGCGTCGAGATCGGTCACGAGAAGCTCCGACGCCGAGCGGTTCGGCAGGTTTATGCGTCCCTCCGCATCGAGCCCGATCACCCCCGCCGAGACACCGGCGAGGACCAGCTCGGTGAACTGGCGGCGTTCGTCCAGCTCGCGGTTGACGCGCATCAGCGCGTTGCGCTGGGCCTCGAGCTGGCTGGTCATCCGGTTGAAGGCGCGGCTCATCGTGCCGATCTCGTCGGCCTCCGGCTCCTCCAAAACGCGGGCCGTCAGGTCGCCCTCGCGCACGCGCTCGGCCGCCGCCACCAGATTGCCGATCGGCCGCACGATCTGGGTGGCGAAATGCAGCGCGATCCAGACCGCGGCGAGGAGGAGCAGCAGGGCGACCACGAAGAAGATCGCCGCGAAGATGGTCTGCAGCTCGTAGCGCTCGCCTTCCAGCCGCTCATAGATCCGCGCCGCGCCTTCGGTGGTGTCCAGGTGGCTCAGCACCCGCGGATCGACCGGGCGTCCGGCATAGAGGAAGGTGTCGTCGTAAGGATCGAGCTGCACCAGGGCGCGGACCCGGTCGCCGCTGTCGTTGGG
The DNA here is from genome assembly GCA_036724615.1 of Alphaproteobacteria bacterium. Taxonomy (GTDB): domain Bacteria; phylum Pseudomonadota; class Alphaproteobacteria; order Dongiales; family Dongiaceae; genus DAIMFL01. Next base: position 18,206 of record DAIMFL010000031.1, read on the forward strand.
CAGGATGACGACCTCGCCGGCGCGCGCCCGGTCGAGCGCCCAGGCCGGCAGATCCGGATCGAACTCGACCGTCACGCTGTAGCCGGCCCGGCCGAGAATCTGCTGGTTGGAGTCGAAGACGATCCCCTCGCTCAGGGAGCGCAGCCCGATCTGGAGCTGCATCACCTCCTCGAGCCGGCCGCGATTGAGCATCAGCAAGGGACCGTCGCGCCGCAGGTCCGCCGCCATTGCCAGCACCTCGGTGCCGACGGTCTGTTGGTGCTCCTGGAGATAGGCGCGCGCCACCACCAGCGAGTCCTTCACGGCGGTGCGCACGCGATCGCTGAACCAAGTGTCCATCCCCTGGTTCAGGAACATCGCGGAGAAGACGGCGACCAGCACCGCAGGGGTGACCGCCATCAGGCTGAACCAGAGGACGAGACGCGCATGGAGCCGCGCGCCGGCGAGGCCCCGCCGCCGCTCGCGCCACAGCCCGACCAGGCGCAGCGCCACCACGGTGCCAAGCATCAGCAGCACCGCGAGGTTGATCAGCAGCAGGACCAGGATGGTGAACGGTTCGGGGCGGATGTCGAACGCCCCGGTCATGGCCAGATAGGTGGCCAGGCCGGAGACCAGCGCGGCGATCAGAAGAAGAACGGCGAGCTTGCGCTCGATCCGCGTGCGCCGGAACCAATGTAGGACGCCGCCGGCAGTCCGCCTGCCGCCGGCCACTTCGCCACTCATCGCCGAACCCTTCCGGCTACCCCGTCCGCGGGCGCGGCGGGCCTCGGACGAGACGCCGCGAACGCCACGATCCGGCCGGCGCGGCTCACTTTAGGCCGCGCATCACGGGTATGTCCAACTCCCGGATCTTCTTGCGCAGGGTGTTCCGGTTGACCCCGAGCAGCCGCGCTGCACGCAGCTGGTTGCCCCGTGTGGCTTCCAGGCTGAGCAGAATGAGCGGCCGCTCCACCTCGCGCATTACCCGGTCATAGAGGCCGGCCGGCGGCAGGCCGCCCTTATGCGCGTCGAAATAGTCGCGCAGCTGGCGCGCCGCAGCAGCACCGAGCGACTCGCCCGCCGCCGATGGTGTCGGCGACGCCGGCTGGCCGTCCCGGAGCTCCGCCGCGATCACCTCCGCGCCGATGACGTCCTCGCTGTAGAGCACGGCGAGCCGCCGCACCAGGTTCTCCAGCTCGCGCACGTTGCCCGGCCAGGAATGCGCCCTGAGCCGGTCCATGGCCTGGCCGTCGAGCGTCTTCTCCGGCAGCCCCTCCGTCCGTGCCGCGCCGAGGAAATGGCGCACCAGATCCGGGATGTCCTCGACCCGCTCGCGCAGGGGCGGCAGGCGTACCGGCACCACGTTCAGCCGGTAGAACAGGTCCTCGCGGAACAGGCCCTGCCGGACCAGCTGGCGCAGGTCGCGGTGGGTGGCCGCGATGATCCTGGCGTCGGCGCGGATCGGCGTGCGCCCGCCGACGGTCGTGTACTCGCCTTCCTGGAGCACGCGGAGCAGCCGCGTCTGCGCCTCGATCGGCATGTCGCCGATCTCGTCCAGGAACAGCGTCCCGCCGGCCGCCTGTTCGAACCGGCCGCTACTGCGGGCGAGCGCGCCGGTGAAGGCGCCCCTTTCATGGCCGAACAGCTCGCTCTCGATGAGCTCGCGCGGGATGGCCGCCATGTTGATCGCCACGAACGGGCCGCTGCGCCGCTTGCCGAAATCGTGCAGCGCCCGGGCGACCAGCTCCTTCCCCGTGCCGGATTCGCCGGAGATCATCACGGTGAGGTCGGTCGACATCAGCCGGGCGAGCACCCGGTAGATGTCCTGCATGGCGGGCGAGCGGCCGATGAGCGGCAGCGATTCCTCCTCGCGGTCCGCGCCGTCGGCCGTCGGCGCCGCGGGGTTGTTCAGCGCACGCTCGACGACCGCCACGAGCTCGCGCAGGTCGAAGGGCTTCGGCAGGTACTCGAAGGCGCCCCGCTCCGTCGCCTTGACCGCGGTGAGCAGCGTGTTCTGCGCGCTCATGACGATGACGCGCAGGTCCGGGCGGCGGCGACGGATGCGCGGGACGAGGTCGAGGCCGTTCTCGTCCGGCATCACCACGTCGGTGATGACGAGATCGCCCTCGCCCCGCTCGACCCAGCTCCAGAGCGTGGCCGCGTTGCCGGTGCCCCGCACCTCGTAGCCGAGCCGGCCGAGCGCCTGGTTGAGGACGGTGCGGATCGCGCGATCGTCGTCGGCCACCAGGATGGTGCGGGGCATCGTCATGCCTCGTCCCCCGGCTCGCCCGCCATCTCCCCCGGGGGCGCCATGGGCAGCATCACCCGGAACACGGTCCGGCCCGGTTCGCTGTCGAACTCGATGACGCCGCCGTGGTCTCCCACGATCTTCGCGACCAGGGCGAGGCCCAGCCCCTTGCCGCCCGATTTCGTGGTCACGAAGGGATCGAAGAGATGCGCCCGCACGTCCTCCGGAATGCCGGGACCGTTGTCCTCCACGGCCACCAGGAGCGGCAGGTGGACGCGCGACTCCGAGCCGCTGACCGCGAGCCGCACGCCCTGCTGGTAGCGGGTGGAAAGCGTGATGACGCCATCGCCCGGCGGCACGGCCTCGGCGGCGTTCTTCATCAGGTTCAGGAATACCTGAACCAGGAGGTTCCGGTTGCCGTGCACCGCCGGCAGAGAGGGGTCGTAGCTTTCCACGATCCGGCAGCTGCGCGCGAATCCGGAGCCCGCCAGCCGCCGCACGTGCTCGAGCACGCGGTGGATGTTGACCGGCCTGCGCTCGATCGGCTGCTGATCGGCGAACAGGTCCATCCGGTCCACCAGCGCGACGATCCGGTCCGCCTCGTCGATGATGAGGCGCGTGAGCTCGACGCCGCCCGGAGGGACGTCGCGCTCGAGCAGCTGGGCCGCGCCCCTTATGCCGGAGAGCGGGTTCTTCACCTCGTGGGCGAGCATCGCCGCCATGGCGGTCACCGACCGCGCGGCGCCGCGATGGGTGAGCTGCTGGTCGATCTTGCGGGCGATCGAGCGCTCCTGGAGCGAGACCACGACGCAGCCCGGCGCCTCGGCCATGGGCGCCACCTCGATGGTCACGAAATGCGAGCCGATGCGCGGCGATTCCAGCGTGACGCCGTATTCCGAGATGCTGATGTCCGCCGTTCTCGCCTGATCGACGAGCGCGACGAGGGGGCTGTCGGCCGGGATCAGCTCATTGAGGCCGCGCCCGATGAGGGCGGCCTGTCCGCCGGCGAAGAACTGCTCGGCGGCGCCGTTCAGGAACCGGAGACTGTTCGAGGCGTCGAGGACGAAGACCGGCTCCGGCAGAGCCGCGAGAACCGCGCCGGCGGTCATCTCCGGATCGGCCGCCCTGTCCAGCGCCGCCGTCGGCGGGACGCGTCGCGCCGACTGGCCGGCCATCAGGCGGCCGCCCGTTCGGCAAGCGGCAGGTAGAAGGCCCGGATCATGTCCTTGGCCGCCGCGATGTCGTGCATCCGGTTCACCGCCGACCGGAACTCGGCCGAGCCGGGCAGCCCCTTGCTGTACCAGCCGATATGCTTGCGCGCGACCCGCATGCCCGGCTCGGTCCCGTAATGCCGCAGCATGTCTTCGTAGTGCCCCAGCAGGATCGCGAGCTGCTCGGCCAGCGGCGGGTCCGGCAGCCGTTCGCCGGTGCGCAGATAGTGCATGACCTGCCGCAGGAACCACGGACGGCCATAGCAGCCGCGGCCGATCATCACCCCGTCGGCGCCGGATTCGGCGAGGGCGCGGTCGACCTCCTCGAGGCTGGTGATGTCGCCATTGACGATCACCGGAAGCCGGACCGCCGCCTTGACCTCGCGCACGAAGCCCCAATCTGCACGCCCCTCGTAGAACTGGCAGCGCGTGCGGCCGTGCACGGTGATCATGCGGATCCCGCAGTCCTCGGCGATCCGGGCCAGGCGCGGCGCATTGCGGTTGGCGTGATCCCAGCCGGTGCGCATCTTGAGCGTGACCGGAAGCGAGACCGCCTTCACCGTCGCGTCCAGGATGCGCGCGGCATGGACCTCGTCGCGCATCAGCGCCGAGCCGGCGTGGCCGTTCACCACCTTCTTCACCGGGCAGCCGAAATTGATGTCGATCAGCGCCGCGCCGCGGTCCTCGTTGAGCTTCGCCGCCTCGGCCATCACCTGTGGCTCGCAGCCGGCGAGCTGGACCGCCATCGGCTGCTCCTCGGGCACGTTCTCCGCCATGCGCAGGGTCTGGCGGTTCTGCCGGATCATCGCCTCGCTGGCGATCATCTCGGAGACGACCAGCCCGGCGCCGCTGCGCTTCACCAAGCGGCGGAACGGCAGGTCCGTGACGCCCGACATGGGCGCCAGGATCACGGGGTCGCTCAGCCTGACAGGTCCGATCTCAATGCCCATAAACTAGGCACTCGCACAGTTTGCCCAAAACTTGGCCAAGTTTACCCGGATCATGCTGCAATGCAACAGTCTGCTCAGGCCGGTCAGGCGAGCAGCACGTCGGTCACGAACTTCACCCCCGGATAGGCGAGGGTCAGCAGCAGATAGGCGACCAGCACGACCCGGGCGGCGCGGCGGCCGCGCAGGCCGCTCCGGTGATGCACGAGGAGCAGCACCGCGATCAGGCCGAAGGCCAGGAAGGACAGCAGGGTCTTGTGGTCGAAGGACAGGAGCCGGCCGGTGGCGAGGTACTCGGCCGCAATGCCGGTGAGCACGCCTATGCCGAGCACCGCCTCCGCCGCGACCAGCAGACGGACCTGCAGATCCTCCCCGTCCGCGACCGACGGCAGCGCCCGGGTGAGCGCCGTCGGCTGCTTCCGCTTCAGCGCGCCTTCCTGCATCAGCACGGCGAAGCCGGCGACGGCGGCCAGGGTGAGCAGCCCGTAGGTGGCGAGCGAGACCACGACATGGGCGTCGAGCCAGGCGGCGGGAACGGCGGCGACCAGCTCGTGGGACCGCGCGCCGCTCGCGATCAGGGCCCCGGCGCCCATGAGCAGCAGATAGGGCATCAGGATCGGGGTGAGCCGCCGTGCGGGCGGCGAGATCACGGCGATCGCGAGAAAGAGGATCAGGCTCGCCGAGACGCTGAGCCACAGCGCCGTGGACAGGCTGGGCAGCGATCCCTGGCCGAGCTGCGCCAGGGCGAAGGCCGACGGCCCGGCGACTGCGACCGCCGCCAGGGCCCAGAACAGCACGCCCCGCACCGGCCCGTGCCGCAGCCCCAGCACCGCGGCCGGCACCATCGCAGCCAGGGCGGACAGGCCGAACAAGAGATTGAACGGGGCGAGCGGCGTCATGGCGCAGGACTATATAGGCGGCGCCCCGACCGCACCACAGAGGCCCTGGGGCGGCTCGGACTTGGCAAGGGACGGCCCGCCGCATAGCTTGGGCCCCGGCGTCCAGCGGAACAGGCAGCATGAACGAAACCATCGCCCTCGTCGTCGCGGCCGGCACGGGCGAGCGCTTCGGCGGCGGGCTGCCCAAGCAGTATCGGAGCCTCGCCGGCCGGCCGGTGCTCCGGCACTCGGTGGAGCGCTTCGCCGCGCATCCGCGGATCGACGGCATCTGTGTCGTCCGCCGGCCCGAGCATGGCGGCGTCTATGGCGCCGCGGTCGTGGGGCTCGATCTCCTGCCGCCGGTCGACGGCGGAGCCAGCCGCCAGGAGTCCGTGCGGCTTGGCCTCGAGAGCCTTGCGGGGCGGCGTCCGGCGCGCGTCCTCATCCACGATGCCGCGCGGCCGCTCATCGATGCCGCCGTGATCGACCGGGTCCTCGACACCCTGGACGGCAGCGTCGGGGCGATCGCGGCTCTCCCGCTCGCCGACACGGTGAAACGCGCCGATGCCGGCAACCGCATCGGCGATACGGTCGACCGCAACCGCCTCTGGCGCGCACAGACGCCGCAGGGCTTCCGCTTCGCCGAAATCCTGGCGGCCCACCGCGCGGCGGAGGGCTGCGCCCTCACCGACGACGCGGCGGTGGCCGAGGCGGCCGGCCTCGCCGTCATGCTGGTGCCCGGCATGGAGGAGAACTTCAAGATCACCACCGAAGACGATCTCAGGCGGGCGGAGCGGCTGCTGTCCGGCACCGCCGCCGAGTGGCGCAGCGGCACCGGGTTCGACGTGCACCGCTTCGGTCCCGGCGACGGCGTCATGCTCTGCGGCGTCCGCATTCCGCATGACCAGGGGCTGGTCGGACATTCCGACGCGGATGTCGGGCTTCATGCGCTCACTGACGCGATCCTCGGCGCGATCGGCGCGGGCGATATCGGCCAGCATTTTCCGCCGGGCGACCCGCGCTGGCGCGGCGCCGAGTCGGCCCGCTTCCTCGCCCATGCGGCGGCTCTCGTCGCGGCGCGCGGCGGACGCATCGTCCATCTGGACGTGACCCTGATCTGCGAGCGGCCGAAGATCGGCCCGCACCGCGCCGCCATGACCGAGCGTATCGCCGGCATCCTCGGCCTTGCCGCCGATCGGGTGAGCGTCAAGGCCACGACCACCGAAGGCCTCGGCTTCACCGGCCGCGGCGAGGGCATCGCCGCGCAGGCCGTGGCGACCATCGCCCTGCCAGCAGAGAGCCCATCTCCATGATCACACGCCTTCCGCAGGGCCTCAGCCTGCGCCAGCCGGCGGTCATGCTGGCGACCTGGTTCGGGGCGGGGCTCCTCCCGATCGCGCCCGGCACCTGGGGCTCGGCGGCTGCCCTGCCCTTCGCCTGGCTGATCGCGTGGCAGGCGGGTCCCTATGGCCTGCTCGCCGCCGCGCTCGCCGTACTCGGCATCGGGATCTGGGCGGCCGGCGTCTATGCCGAGCGCACGGCGGCCGTCGATCCGGGGCCGGTCGTGATCGACGAGATCGCGGGCCAGTGGCTGACCCTGGTGCCGGCGGCGCTCGATCCGCTGCATTTCGCGGCGGGCTTCATCCTGTTTCGCGTCGCCGATATCCTGAAGCCCTGGCCCGCGCGCTGGATCGAGCGGGAGCTTCCGGGCGGGCTCGGCATCATGGTCGACGACGTGATCGCCGCCGCCTATGCGGCGCTCGCCCTGACGGTGCTGAAGATATGGGTGTTCTAATATTCACTTCGTTCAAGGCTGATTCGAGGTTCTCTTGAGTTTTTGTATCAGCGAGGTGCGAGTCCGGGTGCTAGAGTGAGTTGAATTGTCATCGCCGGGCCCTCATCCCGAGCTTGTCGAGGGAGACCCGGCGATCCATCCCTCCGCTCGCGTGAGCGTCGACATGGATGCGCGGGTCAAGCCCGCGCATGACAATTCTTGTTGTAGGTCGATTCAAGAACTCCCTTGGATCTCCGTATGAGCAAATTGTGATTCTGGGTACGAGGATGGAGTTGCCGGACAGCCTGATCGCGGAAGCGGAATCGCTGCTCGCGGCGTATCGCGCGGCACGCATGCGGCTCGTCACCGCCGAATCCTGCACGGGCGGCCTGGTGGCCGGCTGCCTGACCGCCGTCCCCGGCTCCTCCGACGTGGTGGAGCGCGGCTTCGTCACCTATTCCAACGAGGCGAAGATCGAGCTCATCGGCGTGCCCGCCGAGCTCGTCGACCGCCACGGCGCGGTGAGCGCCCAGGTGGTGCGCGCCATGGCCGAGGGCGCGCTTGCCCATTCCCGCGCCGATGCGGCGCTTGCCGTGACCGGCGTGGCCGGGCCGGGCGGCGAGACGCCCGGCAAGCCGGTCGGGCTCGTCTATCTCTGCGCCGTGCGCAAGGGCTGCGAGCCCCTGGTCGAGCGGCACCAGTTCCACGGCGACCGCCACGCGGTGCGGCTCGCTTCCGTCGAAGCGGGGTTCACGCTCCTGCGCCAGCAGCTTGACGTCTGACCGCGCCGTCGTCGGCCTCGACTTCAGTGGCGCAACCGCCGCCGGGCGCGCGATCTGGATCGCCGAGGGGCGCGAGCGCCGCGGCAGGCTGGCGATCGGGACCTGCCGTCCCGCGCGCGATCTGCCGGGCGGCGGCGCGACGCGGGTGCTGGCCCTCCCCGCCGTGGTTTACCACCTGCGCGGACTGGGGCCGGCGATCGTCGGCTGCGATTTTCCGTTCAGCCTGCCGGTGGGCCTGCCCGGCGCCTTTGCCGACCGCGCGGACTGGCGCGCCTTCCTGGCGGCCTTCCCCAAGCAGTTTCCCAATGCGGAGGCATTCCGGGATGCCTGCCGTGCGACGAGCGGCGGGCGCGAGCTCCGGCGGCTCTGCGATACCGAGGCCAAGGTGCCGTTCTGCGCCTGGAATCTGCGCCTCTACCGCCAGACCTGGCACGGCATCGCCGGGATCCTGCACCCGCTGGTCCTCGAAACCGGCGCCGTCGTCCTGCCGATGGAGAAGCCGCTGCCCGAGCGCCTCTGGCTGGCCGAGGTCTGCCCGGCTTCCTTTCTGAAGCGGATTCGGCAGTACGCGCCCTATAAAGGCTGCGCCGCAATGCATCGCGAGATGCGCGCGACGATCCTGCGCCGGCTCGTCGGCGACAGGCTGCTCGCGCCGCCCGCGCCGGCCGTCGAGCGGGCTCTGCTCGACGATCCGGGCGGCGATGCGCTCGACTCGGCGGTCGCGGCGGTCGTCACCTGGCGCAGCTGGCGCGACGGCGACTTCGCCGAGCCGCCGCGCAGCCCGGCCGAGGCGCTGGAGGGACGGGTTTACTTCTAGCGGGCTCGCGAAGGGCCGAACGGAATCCCCCTTTGCGGAGGACTCCGTTCGACGCCCTTGCGCCGCCGTCGGAGCCGCCGCGTTCAGGCGGCCTTGGCCTGGGCGTCGAGCACCTGGCCGATCGTGCG
>DAIMFL010000032.1:0-6608 GCA_036724615.1 Alphaproteobacteria bacterium
CGCAAGAAGCACGATTCCGGCTTTCCGCACCGGGCGATCGAATACTGCCTGGGCGAGGCCGGGACCGCGCTGAAGGACGTCGACTACGTCGCCTTCTACGACAAGCCGTTCCTGAAGTTCGAACGGCTGCTGGAGACCTATCTGGCCTTCGCGCCGCGGGGCTTCCCGTCCTTCGTCAAGGCGATGCCGCTCTGGCTCAAGGAGAAGCTGTTCCAGAAGAAGCTGCTGAAGGACGAGCTCAAGGCCCAGGCGCCGGAGTTCGACTGGGAGACGCGGCTGCTCTTCGGCGAGCATCACCAGAGCCATGCGGCGAGCGCCTTCTTTCCCTCGCCCTTCGAGGAGGCCGCCGTCCTGACCATGGACGGGGTGGGCGAGTGGGCGACCACCTCGCTCAGCCACGGGCACGGCAACCGGCTGGAGATCCTGCGCGAGATCCACTTCCCGCACTCGCTCGGGCTGCTCTATTCGGCCTTCACCTATTACACCGGCTTCAAGGTGAATTCCGGCGAGTACAAGGTGATGGGGCTCGCCCCCTATGGCGAGCCGAAATACGCCCAGGCGATCCTCGACAAGGTGATGGACCTGAAGCCGGACGGCACGTTCCGGCTGGACATGTCCTATTTCGACTACTGCACCGGTCTCCGGATGACGAACGGGAAGTTCGACGCGCTGTTCGGCGGGCCGGCCCGTAAGCCGGAGCAGCGCCTGACGCAGCGGGAGATGGATCTCGCCGCCTCGGTCCAGGCGGTGATCGAGGAGGCCGTGCTGCGGCTCACCCGCAGCCTGGCGGCCGAGACGGGGCTCAGGAATCTGTGCCTGGCCGGCGGGGTCGCGCTCAACTGCGTGGCGAACGGCAAGGTGCTGCGCGACGGCAGCTTCGAGAAGATCTGGATCCAGCCCGCCGCGGGCGACGCCGGCGGCGCGCTGGGCGCCGCCCTCAATGCCTATCACCAATTCCAGGACGGCCCGCGCAGGCTGAATGGCGCGCTCGACGGCATGCGCGGCTCCTATCTCGGCCCGGCCTTCGCCCAGGCGGAGATCGGCCGACGCCTCGCCGCGGCCGGCGCACGATTCCAGACGCTCGACGACGACCAGCTGATCGCGACGACGGTGGACGCGCTGGTCGCCGAAAAGGCCGTCGGCTGGTTCCAGGGCCGCATGGAGTTCGGGCCGCGCGCGCTGGGCGGGCGTTCCATCCTGGGCGATCCGCGCTCGCCCACCATGCAGAAGGTGCTGAACCTGAAGGTGAAGTACCGCGAATCCTTCCGCCCCTTCGCACCCTCGGTGCGGCGCGAGGACGTGGCGGACTGGTTCGAGCTGGACGGCGACAGCCCCTACATGCTCCTCGTCGCCGACGTGGTGAAGCGCCGGCGGCGGCAGATGAGCGCGGCGGAGCAGACGCTGTTCGGCATCGACAAGCTGAACGTGCCGCGCTCCGACATCCCGGCCGTGACCCATGTCGACTACTCGGCGCGCATTCAGACGGTGCACGCCGAGACCAACCCGCGCTATCACGCGCTGCTCACCGCCTTCAAGGCGAAGACCGGCTGCCCGGTGCTGGTGAACACCAGCTTCAACGTGCGCGGCGAGCCCATCGTCTGCACGCCGGAAGACGCCTTCCGCTGCTTCATGGGCTCGGAGATCGAGATGCTGGTGGTGGGCAACGCCGTCCTCCGGAAGGAGGACCAGGACCCGGCACTCAAGCTCGACTACAAGGACCGGTTCGAGCTCGACTGAGCCGGCGGGGCGCGCCGGCTATTTCGGGCAGCCGAGGCCGAGGAAATCCGGCTCGGCAATCCCGAACGTCTCCTGAAGATAGACGGCCGCCCGGCCCGTGATCGCGGACAGGCGCTCGAGCTCCGCGCTGTCGACATAGGGCCGCAGCATCGGCTCCCGCACGGCCAACGCCTGCAGAAGCCGGCCGAAGGCAGCGTCGCCGGCGTGAAAGCCGTCGATGAACTCGCAGTCCTGCAGGTCCAGGGACGCGGGATCGTGGAAGTCGTGAACCGGCACGCCGCGCTCCATGAGGGCCGACCAGCTCTTGGACACGTAGCCGTATCTGCCGCTGTCTGCCATCTCCTGCGCAACCCGCGGCGCCACCGGCGGCGCGAAGACGATCACCTTGGCGCCCCGCGCCTCCAAGGCGCGCACGATCGCAGCCAGCGCCTCGATCCGGGCGGGATCCGGCTCGTCGCCATGCTCGAAGCGCCGGGCGCCGTGGCGCGCCCTGGCGAGGCTGTCGCGGAACTGGTAGTCCTCGATGCTCCCCTGCGGCCGCAGCACCCGGTCGCCGTAGTAGTAGAATCCGTCCGCGCCGAACCCGGCGCGATATCTCTTCGCGGCGACCCCGATCGGGCAATCTCGATCCTTCGTGATCAGGTCCCAGGGATCCGGCGCCAGCTCCGGGCTCTTCCACAGAGCACCGACGAGCCGAAACAGCTGCACCGGATCCGCCGGATCGACGGCCGGCCGGGCGGAACCGCCGGCCGGCGGGTTGTAGTTGGGGCTGAACAGCCAGTAATCCACACCGAGCAGCACGACCTCGGGAACGGCGCGACGCTCCATTCGCCGCAACACCTCCGCGCCGTCCGCGAGATCGTTCATGGCGCGGCCGAGATTGTAGAAGGGCCGATCGAACATGCGGCCGTGGAGCTCCAGCACGCGGGACGAGCCGAGCGCGACCACGCCGGGCGAGACATCCTCGAAGGCGGCGAGCTTATAGGCGGCGTGGTTGCTCTCGGCGAGGCTCACATAGGTGCAGGCGGCTCCGCTTTCCCGCTGCAGCCTCGCCACGGCGCGCTCGTCGAGCAGGTCGCCGGTCATGGTGAAATAGGCGCCGGCCAAGGCGCCGGCCGCACCCAGGCCGAGGACGGCGGCGACGACGGCAACGACGAAGAGCCGGGGTCTAGAACTGAAAATAGAGGAACTCACTGCGCCCCCCGAGGCTCATCACGATGAACCCCCAGCCGATCAGCGTGACGATCGCGCTCGCCGCATTCGGCGTGAACCGGACCAGGGTCCGGCGTTCGAGGAAGAACTCGCTGGCCGTCGGCAGCACCAGCGCATTCGCGATGGAGACGGCGAGCAGGATCGTCAGCTCGCCGACCTCGAATCGGGCGGCGCCCAGATTGTCGAGGGAGGCGAACGATCCCGAGGCGCCGATCATGCCGGCGATGATGTCTCCGGCGCCCTGGAGCGTCTCGGCGCGGAAGAAGACCCATCCGACGACCACGGCCAGGAACGTCAGGAACCAGGCGAGCGGGACGGGCAGCAGCGGCGCGGCATCCCGTCCCCGCATGTCGCGGACCAGGCGCTCCGCCACGAGATAAGCGCCGTGCAGCGCGCCCCAGACCAGGAAGGTCACCGAGGCGCCGTGCCAGAACCCGCCGAGCACCATGGTGATCATCAGATTCCGATAGGAAGCCGCGCGGCCGCGGCGATTGCCGCCGAGCGGGATGTAGAGATAGTCGCGCAGGAATCGGGACAGGGTGACGTGCCAGCGTCGCCAGAACTCGGTGACGCTGCGCGCCCTGTAGGGCGACAGGAAATTGAGCGGCAGCCGGATCCCGAACAGCAGGGCGATGCCGATCGCCATGTCCGAGTAGCCGGAGAAGTCGTTGTAGAGCTGGAATGTGTAGGCCAGGGCGCCGATCCAGCCTTCGATCGTGCTGACCGTCAGTCCGGCGTCGGCCGCGGCGAACACGGGCGTGCTGTAGGCGCTGAGCCCGTCCGCGATGACGACCTTCTTGAAGAGCCCCACGGTGAAGATGCCGAGGCCGCTCGCGGCGGTGTCCCAGCTCATCAGCCGGCGTCGCGCCGCGGTGAACTGGCGCATCATCTCCGCGTGATGCACGAGGGGACCGGCGATCAGATGCGGAAAGAAGGTCACGAACAGGGCGTAGCGGATAAGGTTCCGGTCGTGTGCGTCCCCCCGCCACGTATCCACGAGATAGGCGATCTGCTGAAAGGTGAAGAAGGAGATCCCGAGCGGCAGGAGGATCGCCGTCAGATGGAGATCCGAGAGTCCTGCAGCGTTCAGGCTGTCGACGAAGAAGTTGGCGTACTTGAAATAGGCGAGCAGCCCGACGTTGAAGACGATGCCCGCCCAGAGCACCGAAAGACGCCGCGTGCGTGGCGCAGCGAGCGCCCAGCCGAAGCCGTAATTGACCAGGATCGACGCGCCGAGAAGGAGGCCGTAGCGCGGATCCCACCAGCAGTAGAAGAACAGCGATGCGGCGAGCAGCCAGACGATGGCGAGCCGCTCCAGTCCCAGGCGCCAGAACAATAGGTCTGCCGCCAGGACCAGGGGCAGAAACAGAAAGATGAACTCAAGCGAACTGAACAGCACGACCCACGGCCAGTCTCTCGTCGAGCCGGAGATCATCCTCGCCTGGTCGAATGTCCCCCCGGGCCCCCTTTCGCCGACTCCGAGGTCAGCGCCCCGCGCGCTTGAATATCATGTGATAGCGGCCCGAGAACAGCTCTTCCGCGCTCACGCGCGGCCAGTTCTCGTGCACGATGTTCCAGAAGCCCGGCACGTCGTCGACGAAGGGCTGGAGTTTGCCCACGTGGCGCAGCGGCTCGTTGACGATCTCGTGCAGCACGAATCCGCTTCGCCGCGCCATTTCGACGAGGTCCGACATCGGCGTGCGCGGGTAGGAGAGCCCGCTGAAATAAAAATCCACCATCTGCTCCGCACGGTGGCCGTGGAATTCCTGCGCGAAGCGGCGGTACTCGTCGTCGGTGAGGAGCAGGTGGCCCCAGGGAATGTTGGTGGTCGCGTAGCGATGCGGGCCGAGATAGGAAAAGAAGGAGAAATGCTTGATGCAGATCGCCGCATCGTCGCTCGCGACGGCGTCGATGGCGCGGAAGATGCCGGGCCAGTCCGGGATGTGGTCGATCGCCTTGCAGTAGAACAGGTCGAATTTCTCCCCGAGCTCCGCCAGGTCATGCGCGCCGATCTTGGCGAAACGGAAATTCTTCGATCCCTGGCTGCTGTAGGACACGGGAGCGGGCCGCGCGGTGAAGTGCTCGAAGCCTGCCAGATGCCGGTAGCGCTCGAAGGCGAGGCTGCCCTGGCAGTGCTCGTCGATATAGGCCACGAGCTCGCGGAAGAGGCTGTCCTGATCGTGCTTCTGCCAGCTCGTCTTGTGCTCGCCGTCGAGATAGGGATCGACGCCGACCGCCGCCGACAGATCGGAGAACTGCAGGAGCAGCTTGGGGACCATTCCGTTCCCGGTGCCGATGTCGAGCAGCGTCTTGCCCTTCAGATCGATTCCGCAGCGGCCGAGATGATCGAGGATCTGGTGGATCTGCAGGATGATCCGGCCGCGCTGACGGTCGAGCGCCGCCCCGGGAGGCGGGGAATCCCAGTAGTTCGTCCCGGGGCTGGTCGGCGACAGGAAAGGCAGGAGATAGTCGTCGCTCACCGGAAGCCGGATGCCGTTGTCCTTGACGAAATGGGCAGTCGCGTTCATGGGACGGTCGAAATTCCTGGATTGGCGTGGATACTCGACGGGCGCAGCTCTGCGCCGGTCGTGTCGGCGGGGCGGCGGGCCGCGGCGCCTACTTGATGGCGAGGAAACCCTCGAAGCAGAGATATTTCATCACGGTGGTCACGTCGACGAAGCCGGCGCGCCGCAGGAGATCGAGATTCCCCTGGGTGGAAAAGGGCTCGAGGACTCCCTTCAGGCTGCGCGTCTTCGACACGATCTCGTCGGGCGTGTAACCCTGCTCGAGCTTGTAGTCGTTGTAGAGCGTGGTGAGCATGTCCTGGAAGCGGGCGTCGGGTCCCCGGACCTTCTCGAACAGAAGGAAGCCGCCGCCCCATTGCAGCGTCTGGAAGACCTTGTCGATGAGCTGCTGGCGCTGGCTCGGGCGCACGAACTGGACCGTGTAATAGGCGACGACGAGGTCGGCCGGCTCCAGCTCCAAGGCAAGCGCGTCGTCCGCGACGAAGCTCACGTTGGGCAGCCCCAGCTTCGCACGCTTGCGCTCGGCGACCGCCACCATTTCCGGCATCACGTCGATGCCGACGAAACGGGCGGCCGCCTTGGCGGCGTTGTGCCGGGCGAGGCTCAGGGTGAGGGAACCGGTGGAGCAGCCGATCTCGTAGACCGTCGAGCCCGGCTTCACGAAGAAGTCGCTGAGCGCACATGTCAGCGCGTGCCCCTCTCGATAGAGTGGGACCGACTTCGAGACGTGCTCGTCGAAATGCTCCGCGACGGCACCACCGAAGCTCCAACTGGCATTCCCGGCCGCCAGACCGTCGCCCACGCCTGCCATCTACACAGACTCCTGATTCGAGCTTGTCCGGGACCGCAGGCTCAGGCCAGACGGTGCGGTCCCGAAGCGCCGGTACGTGCCGGAATCCCCCGGCTCATAGACGACCCGTGCGGTTCTGACAAGCTACCCGGCCGGAGAGCTCAAGCGGAGTACACGAGAGAAGCAGGAACATCCGGAGATAGCGCTTTGCCGCAGAACGATTTTCCTGCCTGGCTCAGGACCCGCTCCAGCGGGGCGTCGCAGCCCTCGAAGAAGAGGCGGTGAAAGATCTCCAGGTTGTACATCCGGATGATCTGCCTCTTGTCCGCCGCAGGGGGAAGGTC
>DAIMFL010000032.1:6618-26318 GCA_036724615.1 Alphaproteobacteria bacterium
GGTCGATCGCCGAGCGGATCGTGAACTCGCCGAAGGACCAGAAGGCCGGGTCGGCGGCCGCCATCGCGTAGTTCCGCGTTCCTTCCTTGCGCTTCTGGATGAAGGAGCCGACCTCCCGCTCCGCCAGCCGGCGCATCAGCACCTTCCCGAACTCGCCGGAGGCATCCGCCGCCGCGCGCCACCTGTTCGGCAGGTTGCAGACGAACCGCACCAGGTCCAGGTCCAGCATCGGATTGCGCAGCTCGACCGACTCCGCCATCGAATAGGCGTCGCTGTGCGGCAGGTTGCAGGTCTGCAGGAACGTCGCGGTGTCGTGGAAGAAGGTGGCGAGGCGGAGTCGTTCCGCGCGGTCGTCGATACCGTCCAGAGAATCCAGGATCTCCCGGCGGAGCATGCTCTCCCCGGCCAGGTAGCGCTCGGCATCGCCCTCCCTGTAGAACGGGCTGGAGCGGTCGAGGCCGATCAGCGGCCCGAGGTCTGTCGGGTCGATCCTGGGATCGGCGAAGTACCGGCCGTAATGCTCGTAGCCGCCGAAGAACTCGTCGGCGCAGTCGCCGCCGAGCAGCACGTACACGCCGTTGCGCCGCGCCATGCGGCACAGGCTGCGCATGGGCGGACCGCCGCCCCAGCGGGCCGGCGCCGCGGACATGCGGATGAAATCGACGAGGCCCGGCAGATACTCGGCCGGCCGCTGCAGCAGGAAGCAGGTCGAGCTCGGCCGCCGTTTCAGGAGCTCCGGTACGACCTCCATGGGAAGCTGCTCGATCCCCGGCGAGATCTTCGCGAAATTGGTGAGTGCGCCGGTATGCCGTGCCGCATACCAGTAGACGAGCGACGAGTCGATGCCGCCGCTCAGCAGCACGCCGACCGGCTGGTCGCTGACGAGGTGGCGACGCGCCGCCTGGTCGAGGAGGTGATCGAGCTCGGCCAGCAGATCGTCCGGCTCGCGGCTGCAGTTCCGCCGATACGCGCCCATGTCGAACAGATCATGCGGCGCGAAATAGCGCTCGATCCGGGTGCCGTCGCGGTCGCCGACGAGAACGTGACCGGCGGGGAGGGTGCGGACCGATTCGAAGAAGGTCTGGTCGGGCATGAACGCGCCGCGGGTCCCTGTGTCCCCGGCAGGCGACATGTAGACCGAGTAGGCCGGGAGATGCGGCTGCACCGACGGCAGCAGGCCGAGCAGCGCATTCACGTTCGACGCCGCAGCGACTCCTCCTGCCGCCGCAGTGTAGTGGAGCGGCTTCTGGCCGAAATGATCCCGCGCCAGGAGAAAGCTGCCTGTCTCCGGCTCCAGGAGCACGAAGGCGAACATGCCGCGCACACGCTGCAGCGCCTTCCGCCAGCCGTAGTGCAGGATCGCCTCGAGCAGCACTTCGGTATCCGAGGCAGTGCGCAGCCTTCGCCCCGCCGCTGCGAGCTCGCCCCGCAATTCGCGGTAGTTGTAGATCTCGCCGTTGAAGGCGATGACGTGCCGCCCGTCCGCCGAGGCAAAGGGCTGGTCGGCCTCGGGCCGCGGATCGATGATGGCGAGCCGCGTATGGCCGAGAACGCAGTCGCCGAAGCGCTGCCAATGCCGGGAATCCGGCCCCCGCGCATGCATGGCCGCAAGGGCCGCATCGCACTCGCCGTCGCGCAATCGCCGCGTCGGCGAGGCGAAGAAAAAGATGCCGCACATTACGCTGCGATCTCGAAGATGTTCTCGCCGAGCTGCCGGGCGTGCGCCGTGGGAAACCGGCCGAGGAGGTCCCGAAGACGGACGATGCGCCGGTTCACCTCGTCGAGCTCGATGCCGGGGAAGCGATGGCGCGTGTAGTCGGGATGGTTCTTGTGGCCGGGGATGCGGGCGTTGCGCTCCTTTCCGAGACGGCGGATCACCGCGCCCATGTAGCCTCTCGCACGGGTGAGCGCGGCCGGCCGCACGACGGATCCGCCCACCTCGAGCTGGTCGAGCCGATCGACGATGCGTTCCGCCGCCAGACGTCCGTCCAGCGCCGACACATAGCGGTCCGCGAGCGCGCGGCGGCGGTCGCGTTCGGCCGCGTCGGGCGCGAGCGCGCCTCGCGTCGCCGCCTGCAGCATCTCGATCAGCATCTCCGCATCCGTGGCCTGGTGGCTGACCTCGTTCGGTAAGACGTGATCGAAGGTCTCGGACAGGGCAGGCCGGAAGGCGAGAACCGGCGTGCCGACGAGATACGCCTCGAAACCGGTCGTGCAGCTGTTGTGCACCACCGCGTCAGCCGCCATGAGCCATGGCACGACATTGCCCTCGTGGAGGACGTGGAAGTTCGGGCAGCCGGCGCCGGCCTCGCGCCAGATCTCATGGCTCTCCGCCGGGTGCGGGCGAAGCACGATCGCATGATCGGGAAAGGCGCGGGAGAGCTGCGGAACCGCATTGACGAAGCCGCGGAACACCTTGTGGCGATGCGCGGCGAGGCCCGCCTGAAAGTCCTTCCCGACGTCGCGCACCGCACCGCCGCTCTGCTCCGGCGCCAGCAGCGTGGTGAGGTTCGGGAAGAAGTGATTGAGCGTGCCGAAATTCGTGTTGATCAGGATGAAGCGGCCGAACCGGTCCCGCAGGGCCGCTGCTTCTTCGGCGAAGAACCCGCGCAGCTCGGGCCGCATGAGGTCGAGGCGCGGATTGCCGGTCGCGTGGATCGGGGCCCCGTGATAGTAGGGGCATTCGCGCCACGCCTCGGCGTTCTCCGGCCCCCAGGCGAACAGCTCGCGCGCGTGATGGAGCACCGGCTCGCACACCCGCGACGCCAGATAGCGCTCCCGCGAGTAGTAGAGCAGGGCTTCCTCATCGAGCGCCACGACCGGAAAACCAAGCTTCTCGAGGATGCCGAAGATCTTGCGGCTGCTGTGCCGGATGTCCTTGGCGAGATAGATGCCGCGGGGAAGCTCCGCGATGCGCAGATGGATCTCCGTGCGGCTCCCCACGACGGTGTCGAATCCACGCTCGGTCGCCAGGCAGGCGAGCAGCAGCTTCGCGTCGAACTCGCGCGTCTGGGTTTCCGAGGGAACGATGAGTGGGGTACGGGAGCGCGTCATTTCGGCGGATCGTCCGGCTTGGGTTCCGGCAGCTCGCCCGGCCGGGCGCCCTGGTCCGGCGCCGCGCCGGCGGGGGACGCCAGCAAGCCGGCCGATGTGTACTGCGGGGCTGCCGGGGCCCGCAAGGATCTTGTCCTGGGGGGCCGGCGTGGTCAGCCCAGCACCAGGACCTGCCAGCCGAGGAAGACGGCGAGGCCCGCCACGATGGTCAGGAGCTGCCGCCGGGTGGCGAGGCAGACGAGAACGGTGGCCACGGCCCCGACCAGCTGGGGATTGCGCCAGCTGAGCTCGAGCCCGGCCCCGCCGGGCGCCAGCACCATGGGCGTCACGATCGCCGTCAGCACGGCGACCGGCACGAAGTCCAGCGCCTGGCGCAGCAGGGGCGGGAAGGATATGCGCTCGCCCGCGACAAACAGTCCGGCCTTGATGACGAAGGTCAGCAGGGCCATGCCCAGGATCATGACCGCAAAGCTCATAGGCCCTCCGATCGGGCAAGGCCGCGCGCACGCCACCGCGTGAGCAGGAGCCCGACCGCCACGCCCGCGATGACCGCCGCGAACAGGCCGAGCTGATAGGGCAGGCCGCGCAGAAGAAAGGCGAACAGGCCTGCCGCCAGGGAAGCGGCGAGATGCGGCGGTCTGGAGAGCTGCGGCACGACGATGGCGATGAAGGTGGCCGCCATGGCGAAGTCGAGGCCGAGCGACTTCAGCTCCGGCACGCTCGCCCCGAACAGGAGCCCCGCCGCCGTCCAGATCTGCCAGTTGACGTACATGGAAAGGCCGGAGCCGAGGAAGTACCAGTGCCCGAGCGGCGTGCGGCCGTGCCGCGCCCGGTAGCCGGCCACGACGGCAAAGGTCTCGTCGGTCAGCAGGAATCCCAGCAGCCAGCGCCAGCGCGCCGGCAGATGGGCGACCTGCGGCAGCAGCGCCGCCGCATAGAGCACATGCCGCAGATTGACGATCACCGTGGTGAACCAGATCACCAGCATGCCGGCATTGGCCGCGACGAGGCCCAGCGCGATGAACTGGCTCGATCCGGCGAAGACGCCGAGCGACAGCATCTGGCCATGCCAGAGAGACAGCGGACCGGCGGTCACCAGGGTGCCGAAGATCACGCCGAACGGCGCGGCGCCCACCAGCATGGGAAGGGTATCGCGGGCGCCGGCCGCGAAACTGGCCCGTCGCGAACTGTGCATCCTGTCGGCTCCTGACGCGCCGCGGCGGACCGGCGCGGGTAGGACTGGTAGACCGATCGGCCGAGGGACGCAATATTGCGGAGGGTGACGCCGGGAGAACGGCTCAGTCGAGATTGAGGAAGGGATAGCGGGCGCGCTCCTCGCGGCTCCAGAGGGACAGGCCGGCGCGCGTCCCGACGGTCTCGATGATCAGGATGTGTTCCGGATCGTCGAAGGAGACGGTCGCCGTGGCCCCGCGCTCGCGCAGCGCGTCGATCAGCGCGTCGTCGAGGAGTTTCTCCACCGGGTGCCCGGCGAGCAGCTGCTTGCCGCCCCGCCGGTGCAGGCGGATGTGAAAGCTGCTGCCGGCGAGGCGATCGAGCCAGCCCAGGGCGATCGCCTCCGCCCGGGTCGTGAACTCCTCCGGCGACGCAAAATCGAAGCATCGTGCGGCCGGCACGATCCGGCCGAAGATCGAGGCGAGCTCCGGCTCCTGCGCGAAGCGTGCGCGCATGGTCTCCAGGAACGGCTCCGTCTCTCCGATCCGTCCCACGAGCACGTTGAAAAACGTGGTCCGGCGCAACGGCCCGAAGGCTCCGATCACCTCGCAGGCCTCTGCGAAGCGCCGGGGCCGGGTCGTCACCACCAGGTTCCAGTCGGGCAGGGGCGGGGCAGCAGCTCGGCGCGCCATGGCTCCCGAATCCTAATGGCCCAGGTGAGCTTGGTCCAGCAAAGCCCTGTCCTGTCCCAAAATTTGGCCGGAAAAGCGGGCAGGCCTTGAAATGTTCGTCCTCCGTTCCAATCTATGACCTACGCCGGCCTGTGTGGAGCAGCCGGCAGTACCTCGAAAATCGGGACGCACGGGCGGACCGGCACATAGGCGCCGGCGGCGGCAACGCTTTGGCCGTTTCGTCTCTTGGACTCATAGGAGGATCATGCAGGTGACCCAGACGAGCAACGTTCGCCCGGTCGCCATAGCCGATCGGCCGGCCGGCGACATCAACGCCCTGATCGCGGCGGCGCGCAACCATGCCTTCCTGACGGCCGAGGAGGAGCGGGAGCTCCTGGCCCGGTTCCAGAAGGACGGCGACCCGGCGGCGGCCGAGCGGCTGGTCGGCAGCCATTTGCGGCTGGTGATCCGCATCGCGCGGGATTATCGCGGCTACGGCCTGCCCTTCGCGGACCTGGTGGCCGAGGGCTATCTGGGGCTCATGCAGGCGCTCGAGCGGTTCGACCCGTCCCATGAGGTCCGGCTGGCGACCTATGCGTCCTGGTGGATCCGGGCGCAGATGCAGGAGTTCGTGCTGCGGTCGCAGTCCCTGGTGAAGATGGGAACAACGGCGCCGCAGAAGAAGCTCTTCTACAACCTGCGCCGGATGAAGGCGAAGCTCGGCGAGACGGGCGACGGCGATCTCGCGCCGGAGTCGGTCACGTCCATCGCCCGCGAGCTCGGCGTGCCGGAGCAGGACGTGGTCGAGATGAACCGGCGGATGCAGGCCGGCGACGCCTCGCTCAACGCGTCTTATGCCGGGGAAGGCGAGACGGAGTGGCAGGAGCGGCTCGTCGACCACGGCCAGAACCCGGAGTCCCGCGTGGTGGAGCGCGACGAACTGGTGAAGCGCCGGGCCCTGCTGTCCCGCAGCATGGACCGGCTGACCGAGCGCGAGCGCGACATCATTCGCGAGCGTCGCCTGCGTGACGAGCCGCTGACGCTCGAGGTGCTGTCGAAGCGCTACGACATCTCGCGCGAACGCGTGCGCCAGATCGAGGCGCGGGCTTTGGAGAAGCTCCGTGCGGCGATGGCGAACGAGCCGCTGGCCGCGGCCGCCTGAATGCAGGCTGGGCGGCGTTGATCTCGATCAACGTCGCTTCCCGAGCGCTCCGGCAGGCTGAGGCGCAGCGGAGCCTTTCCGGAGGTCCGCCGTTTGACCAGGCGTTCTTTGGCAGATGGAGGATGTGATGGCCGATCGTGAATCCAAGGTCCCCGCGAGCTCCGGCAGCAGGACGGCACAACCGAGGGGCAGCGGACTCCCGCTGACGTCCCTGCACCGTGAGATCGACCGGCTGTTCGACGATTTCTCGAGGAGCCTGTCGATGTTTCCTTTCGGCAGGGGCGGCGACTGGGAGCCTTTCGGGTTCGGCTCCCAGGGCGGCATGCTGAACCCGGACGTCGACGTGGTCGAGAAGGACAATGCCTTCGAGATCACGGCCGAGCTGCCCGGCCTGGCTGAGGACGACATCGACGTCAGCGTCTCGGACGGGATCCTCACGCTGAAGGGCGAGAAGAAGGAGGAGAAGGAAGAGACCAGGAAAGGGTATCGCCTTTCGGAGCGGCGCTACGGCTCGTTCCAGCGCTCCTTCCGCCTGCCCGAGGGGGTGGACGAGGACAAGATCGAGGCGGATTTCGACAAGGGCATCCTGAAGCTGCTGCTGCCGAAGTCGGCGGAGGCCGCCAAGCAGCCCAAGCGGATCAGCGTCACGCCGAAGCGCTGACTCCCGGTCATTTCGCGATCCGAGCGGCGCGGCCGTCCATGGGGCGACCGCGCCGCTTGCGTTTGGACCCTTTCTGCCTCGCTGGCCGACGGCTCTTCGCTCGGCCATACTCCCGGGCAGCCCGGATTCGGTGGTGCCAGGGCGTGCCCGTCCCAGCGCCCGCCGCGACCAGGCAGGCGTCGCCCTTATGCTTGGTCCCGTTCCGCATGCAGCAGCGCTCGATCATGATTCCGTCCCTGGCGGTTGCCGGGTCGGGCCTGCTGTGGGGCATCTGGTGGATTCCCCTGCGCTGGCTCGAAGCGACGGGGCTCAGCGGCGATTGGGCCAGCGTGGCGATCTACGCGGCGGCGACCGCGGTGATGGCCCCTTACGTCCTCGTCCACCGGCGCAGGCTGCTCGGCGGCGGGCTGGACGTCGTCCTGGTGGGATTGTTGTCCGGCGCGGCCTTCAGCACCTGGAACCATGCGCTCATCGGCGGCGACGTGGTGCGGGTCACGCTGCTGTTCTACCTGGCGCCCGTCTGGGGAACGGCGTTCGGCGTTCTGTTCTTCCGCGACCCGGTGAGCCCGCTGCGGCTGCTCTCGATCGTTCTCGGCCTGTTTGGCGCGGCGGTCGTGCTCGGCCTTCGGGGCGGGCTGCCCCTGCCGCGCAACCTGCCCGAGTGGATGGCGCTCGTCTCCGGCGTGCTGTTCGCCCTGGCGGCGATCTGCAGCCGCCGCTCGCCGACCGCCGGCGGCCTGGAGAAAACCTTCCTGAACTGCGTGTTCGGCGGGATCGTGAGCCTCGCCATGGCCGTGCTGCTGGGCGCCGGCGCCGCACCGTCCCTGCCGTCCGCCGCCGGGTCCGCTCTTCCCATCCTCGTCTGCCTGATCTGGCAGATCCCGGTGACCTGGGCGCTGCTGTGGGGGGCGACGCGGCTCGATGCCGGCCGGATCGGCATATTGCTGCTGCTGGAGGTGCTGGGCGCGGCGGTCAGCGCCGCCATCCTGACCGACGAGCCGTTCGGCTGGCGCGAAGCGTTCGGCTGCACCCTGATCATCGCCGCCGGGCTGAGCGAGGGACTCGACGAGATCCGCCTGCGCCGCGCCCTGCGCCGGGCAGCCGGCTGACGCGGCGCAGGGACGCTCCTACAGGCTGAAGGTCACATGGCCCTCCGGCCCGATCGCCCAAGCCGGATTCCACGCGATCTCCCAGGCATGGTCGTCAGGGTCGGCGACATAGCCGCGCAACCCGCCATGGGGCGGTGCGTCGGCCGCGCGCAGAAGCCGGCCGCCGAAGCGGCACAGGCGGTCGAGGATCGGCTGCACCTCGTCGCCGGAGGCGACGTTGTGGGCCAGCGCGAAGGCGCCGGGGCGGGCGAGGCCGGCCCTCTGCATGTCGCCCTCCAGAGCGGCCGTGAGCCAAGTGCCGAGGACGAAGCCGTTCATCTGGTAGAAGACGATCTCCTGGTTCTCGAACACGGGAGTCCAGCCGAACCCCTCGGCGTAGAAGCGCCGCGACCGGGAGAGCTCGGCAATGCCGAGCGTGATCACCGATATCTGCTGCCGCATCCCCGAATCTCCCTCACCGCTCGAGAGAGCCGGACCCGCCGGCTACCTGTTCGATGAATCGCGCGATCGCAGGCAGGACGGCGTCCGGCGCTTCCAGATGGGGCGCGTGACCGCAGCCGGGCACGATCAGGGACTCGGCGGGTCCGCCCACCCCTTCCGTGATCGCCTCGACCTGGGCCGCGGTTCCATACGCGTCGTCGGCGCCCTGGATGACGAGCACCGGGCAGTGCACGTCGGGCAGCCGCTCGGTGATGCGCCAGGTCCTGAAGCTCGGCCTGAGCCAGGTCTCCGCCCAGCCGCGAAACACGGTCTCGACGCGGTCGCCGTGATAGCGGGCGAGGCGGCGCGGCAGGTCGGTCGTCCGCCAGGCCTCCACCGCCCGCCCGATGCCCTCGATCGTGCAGTCCTCGACGAAGACATGCGCCGCCTCGCAGACGATGCCGAGCAGCCCGGCGGGCCGGGCGGCGGCATGGAGCAGGGCGATGGTGCCGCCGTCGCTGTGGCCGATCAGGACGTGGCGGTGGACCCCGCAGGCGGCGAGCAGCTCCGGGAGCGCGGCCAGCGCCTCGCGCTCCAGGTAGTCGTCCGGCCGCGGCAGGGTCAGCGGATCCGACGCCCCGTAGCCCCAGCGCTCGTAGACGAGCGCAGGCAGCCCCGTCATTGCCGCCAGCCGCCGCGGCACGTCGCGCCAGTGCAGGATGCTGCCCAGCCCTTCGTGAAGGAACACGAGGCTGGGGCGATCGGTCATCCCGGCTGATGGGCGAATCTCCTCGAAGCGCAGACGGTGACCGGCGGCGACGGCGAAGGACCGGGTGACGGCGAGATCGGCGTGCGGGGTCATGGGCTCGACCGGCGGGGCGGCGGACCGCTCTATGGCACGGCTGGGCGGCGCTGGCCAGCACCCATGGGCCGGGCGGCCGCCGGCGCCGGACCGGGGACCAAACCGGTTGTGAATCACGCGCCCGATCGGGAAAATGGGCCGCCACCCGGTCGGCCCGCACCGACGGACCGGTCTTCCCACATCTCTCGAGTTTCACGCCGGATGGACCTGCCCGATACCGAACAGCCCGTAGCCGTCGATTCCAAGGCCGGCGACCTGCCGCGCAGCGCGGACGGGCTCGCCGTCTTTCTCGACGTCGACGGAACGCTGCTCGAGATCGCGGGCTCGCCCGGCGAGGTCCGCGTCGAGATGCGTCTGCGGCACATGCTCGGTCGCCTGCGCGACCGGCTCGGCGGCGCCGTGGCCCTGATCAGCGGCCGGCGCATCGACGACCTCGACGCGCTGTTCGGCATGACCGACCTGGCCACGGCGGGCCTGCATGGGCTCGAACGCCGGGGCCCGGACGGCACCATCCTGCGCGGGGCCAGCGCCAGCCTGTCCGCCCTGGAGCGGCAGCGTCTGGACGATTTTGCCGCCGCCCACCCCGGCGTCTTCATCGAGGACAAGGGGGCGGCCGTGGCCCTGCATTACCGCGCCGCCCCCGCGGCGGAGACGGCGGCGCGCAGCCTGGCGCAGGCCGTGGTGAGCGCAAACCGGGACGAGCTCGATCTGCTCGACGGCAAGAAGGTCCTGGAGATCCGGCGCCGCGGCAGCCACAAGGGGGACGCGATCGCCGACTTCCTGCGCGAGCCGCCCTTCGCCGGGCGCCGTCCGGTTTTCGTCGGCGACGACGTGACCGACGAGGACGGCTTCGCCGTCGTGAACCGGCTGGGCGGCTGCTCGATCCGCGTCGGCGACAATCGACGGTCGCTCGCCCGCTGGAGGCTGCCGGACGTGGCGGCGGTCATCGCCTGGCTGGAGGAGCTCGCCGAATACGTGGAGGAGGACGCCCCGCATGAGTAACCTCGATCTCGCCCTGATCGGCAATTGCTCGATTGCGGCGCTGCTCGACAAACAGGCGCGGGTCGTCTGGTGCTGCCTGCCGCGCTTCGACGGCGACCCGGTGTTCTGCTCGCTTCTGAACAACGGCCGGGAGGATCTCGGCTTCTTCGAGATCGAGCTGCTCGGCTTCGTGCGCGCGGAGCAGTTCTACCGGCGCAACTCGGCGATCCTGGTGACCCGGCTCTACGACGGCGAGGGCGGGGCGATCGAGATCACCGATTTCGCGCCGCGCTTCAAGCGGTACGGCCGGATCTTCCGGCCGATCGGCATGGCGCGGGTGGTGCGGCCGATCGCGGGCACGCCGCGAATCCGGATAAAGCTGCGGCCGAGCTACGATTACGGCAGCCATCGCGCCGAGGTCACGCGCGGCAGCAACCATATCCGCTACATCATGCCGCGCATGATCCTGCGGCTGACGACCGACGCTCCGATCGCCTACATCGTCGAGGAGGTGCCGTTCCTCCTGGAGGCGCCACTGACCCTGGTGCTCGGCCCGGACGAAAGCCTGACCAGCTCGCCCGGCGATCTCGGCCACGAGTTTCTGGACAACACCGATGCGTATTGGCGGGAATGGTGCCGGTATCTCTCCCTTCCTTACGAATGGCAGGATGCCGTCATCCGCGCCGCCATCACGCTGAAGCTCTGCAATTACGAGGAGAGCGGGGCGATCGTCGCCGCCCTCACCACCTCGATCCCGGAGGCGGCGAACAGCGGGCGCAACTGGGACTATCGCTACTGCTGGCTGCGGGATTCCTTCTTCGTCGTTCACGCGCTCAACCGCCTCGGCGCCACCCAGACGATGGAGGGCTATCTCAACTACGTCTCCAACATCGCCGCGGCCGGCGAGGACGGCTATCTCCAGCCCCTGTTCGGCATCACGCTGGACAAGAAGGCGGTGGAGATCGAGCAGCCTTCGCTCGCCGGCTATCGCGGCATGGGCCCGGTGCGGACCGGCAACGGCGCCTATATCCAGATCCAGAACGACGGCTATGGCAGCGTCATTCTGTCGATCGCTCAGATGTTCTTCGACCAGCGGCTCACCCGCATGGGCGACCCAGCCCTGTTCCGGCGCCTGGAGCGCATCGGCGAGCAGGCGGCGGCACGGTGGAATCAGCCCGATGCCGGCCCCTGGGAACTCCGCACGCGCAAGGGCGTTCATACCTACTCCGGAATGATCTCCTGGGCAGGCTGCGATCGCCTGGCTCGAATTGCCAACCGGCTCGGCTTGCAGCAGCGAGAAGCGTATTGGGGCGCCTTGGCCGAGCAGATCAAGGAGGCCGTGCTCACCAAGGCCTGGAACGAGTCGCGCGGGACCTTCGCGGCCACGTTCGAAGGCGATGAGGTCGACGCGAACCTGCTCGTCATGCCACAGCTGGGACTGATCTCCGCGAAGGACCCGCGTTTCCTCGCGACGCTGGACGCGGTGGAGAAGCAGCTTCGCCACGGCAAGCACATGTATCGCTACGTCGCGCCGGACGATTTCGGCAGACCCGAGACATCGTTCACGGTCTGCACGTTCTGGCTGATCGACGCGCTTCACATGGTCGGCCGGGAGGACGAGGCGCGCGAGCTGTTCGAGAACATGCTGGCCTGCCGCACCTCCCTCGGCCTTCTGTCGGAAGACATCGACGTACGGACGGGCGAGCTCTGGGGCAATTTCCCGCAGACCTACTCCATGGTCGGACTCATCCAGTCGGCCATGCGCCTCTCCAAGCCCTGGACGGACGCGTTTTGAGCCGCCTCGTCGTCGTATCCAACCGCGTCGCGCTTCCCTCGCAGGCGAAGTCCGGCAGCGCCGGCGGCCTCGCGGTCGCCGTGATGGCCGCCCTGCGTCAGCGCGGCGGAGTCTGGTTCGGCTGGAGCGGCGAGGTGAGCGAGGCGGCGGACGGCACGCCCAAGACGCTCGAGGCCGGCAAGGTCACCTTCGCCACGGTCGACCTGACCCCGCAGGATTACGACGAGTACTACAACGGCTTCGCGAACCGGGTGCTGTGGCCGTTGTTCCACTACCGGCCGGGCCTGACGGATTTCAACCGCCGCTATCGGATGGGCTATCAGCGGGTCAACCAGCTGTTCGCGGACAGCCTCGCCAAGCTGCTGCAGGACGACGATCTGGTCTGGGTCCACGACTATCACATGATCCCGCTGGCGGCCGATCTGCGCCGCCTCGGCTGCCGGCAGCGCATGGGGTTCTTCCTGCACATTCCCTGGCCGGCGCTCGAGGTCTTCACCGTCTTGCCGAACCACCGCGAGCTCGTGGAGGCGATGTGCAGCTACGAGCTCATCGGCTTCCAGACCGCCCACGACCTGCGCGCGTTCCGCGACTATATCCAGTTCGAGGCGGGCGGCAGCCTGCTCCCCGACGGCACGCTGGAGGCGTTCGGCCGCCGCGTGACGGCGGCGGTCTTCCCGATCAGCATCGACACCCAGAACGTCGCGCGCATGGCGGTTGAGGCCGAGGCAGTCCGCCAGGTGCAGCGGCTGCGCGCGAGCCTTCAGGGCCGCTCCCTGATGATCGGTGTCGACCGGCTCGACTATTCCAAGGGGCTGGTGCCGCGCATGCAGGCCTACGCGCAGCTTCTGGACGCCCATCCCGAGAACCGGGGGCACGTGGTGTTTCTCCAGATCGCGCCGCAGACTCGCGAGGGCGTGCCGGAATACGACGAGATCCGGCGGGACCTGGAGGCGATCAGCGGCCATCTGAACGGAAGCTATGCCGAGTTCGACTGGGCGCCGCTGCGCTATCTCAACAAGGGATTCTCCCGCCGCACCCTGGCCGGGTTCTTCCGCGCGAGCCGGGTCGGGCTGGTCACGCCGCTGCGCGACGGGATGAATCTCGTCGCCAAGGAGTACGTGGCGGCCCAGATGCCGGAAGACCCGGGTGTGCTGGTCCTGTCCCGCTTCGCCGGCGCCGCGGACGAGCTCGACGGGGCGCTGATCGTGAACCCGCACGATGTCGAAGGCGTCGCCGAAGCGATGCAGAAGGCGCTGCACATGCCGCTCGACCAGCGGCGCGCACGCTGGCGGCGGATGTACGAGCGGTTGAACCAGTACGATATCGACCACTGGCGCGACAGCTTCCTCGCGGCGCTCAGCGGAACGGCGGCCGGCTGACCCATGGCTCTGCGGGACAACGTGCTGCTGGCCGATATCGGGGGCACCAACGCGCGCCTCGCCCTGTATCGCGACGGTTGGCTCGGCCGACCCGCCCGTTTCGCGGTGGCGGACTACGCCAACCCGCTCGACCTGTTCCAGCGCTTCCTGCGCGAGACGACGCCCGAGCGGCCGGTCAGCGGCGTGATCCTGGCAGGCGCCGGGCCGGTGCTCGACGAAGGACGCCGCCTCGAGCTGACCAACAGCAGCTGGACGCTCGCGGTCGATGAGATCGCACGCGGGCTGGGCGTCCGCGAGGTCCGGCTGATCAACGACTTCGCGGCCGTCGCCTGGTCGCTCGAACGGCTGACCGCCGCGGACCTCACCCAGGTCGGAGGCGGGACCACCCGGTCCGGCGCTGCGCGCACCGTGCTCGGGCCCGGCACCGGGCTCGGCGTCGCCCATCTGCTGACGGTGGAGGGGCGGCCCTTCGTTCTCCCGACGGAAGGCGGCCATGCCACCATGCCGGCCGCGACGGCGGATGAGGCGGCGGTGCTGGACAGAATCCGGGCACGGCTCGGCCATGTCTCGGGCGAGCGGGTGCTCTCGGGCGACGGTCTGGTCAACCTGCATCGTGCCTGCGCCGAACTGGGCGGACGGGAGCCGCACGCCCATTCGGGCGAGGATGTCACGACCCATGCGTCGGCCGGCTGTCCGGATTGCAGCCGGGCGGTCGACCTCTTTCTGGGGATGCTCGGGACATTCGCCGGAAACACCGCCCTGCTGGCGGATGCCAGAGGCGGGGTGTTCATCGCCGGCGGCATCGTGCCGCGCGTGCGTTCGCTGCTGCCCGGCTCGGCGTTCCGCGAGCGCTTCGAGGCAAAGGGCCGGTACCGCAGCTATCTTCGCTCGATACCCACCTTCGTGATCCTGAAGCCGGATGTCGCGTTCGAGGGGCTTGCCGCCCTCGCCGACAGCTGGAGCCTGGAGCGGGAAGAGAAAACCTATCTGAATTCAAGGCTTTCCCCCGCAGATTGACCCCGGAATCTGCGCCGGATACGATTGCGTCTACGCCTCGTGCGGCGCTTTTCCGATCCGGCATCTGTCTCTGTCCGGCCCGTTCGCTCCGGGCCGTGTCCGCGTCCTGCTCGTCAATGCCACGCGCAGCCGCAAGGGTCGGCGGAGACGGATCTCCGTCAGGCCGGCGCCGAGCCCGATCCGGCTGTCCTGCGGCGCAGGCGCCGCCGATGCGACGAGCGACCTCTCGGCCGACCGCCGGGTCGGAGTCCGATTGCAAGCGGGAGTGCGGGCCATGAACGCCCCCGACCTCATCCTTCCGGCAGCGGCCGGCGACCTTGCGGAGCTGTGGACCGGCTGCCCGGTGCCCTGGAGTGCCAAGGTGTCGCCGGACGGGCGCTGGGTCGCCTGGGCCTGGGCCGGGATCGGCGGGGCGGCCGACGTGTTCGTCGCGCCGACGGACGGGTCGGAGCCGCCGCGGCCGCTCACCGCCACCCCCGAGCACAGCCTGCCGCGGTCATGGGCGCCGGACAGCCGCTCCCTTGTCGTCGCCGAGAATGTCGGCGGAGACGAGCGCGACCAGCTCTTCCGGCTGTTCCTCGACCGGCCCGACCATCTCGTCCCGCTCACCGAGCCCTCTCCCGACTATTTCATCTATGGCGGCCAGCTGCATCCGAATGGCCGCTGGCTGGTATATTCGGCCAATCTCGACATCGAGAGTGGCGAGGAGATCGCGGGCAGCTGGGTCTACCGCCACGACCTGATCACGGGCGAACGCCGCCCGTTGCTGAAGCGCCGGCGCGGCGAGCATTACGGGCCGCAGCTGAACCGCGCCGGCACGTACGTGCTGTGCCACCGGCACGACCGCGATCCGGCGGGCAGCCAGGCCTGGCTGGTGGACATCGAGGGCAGGGCAGCGCGCGAGATCCTCAACGTCGGCGACGACCGCAAGGCGGTGGCGATCTGGCACGCGGACGGGCGGCGCATCCTGTTCCTCTCCGAAACGCCCCGGCATGAGCGCGTCGCGCTGTATGATCCCGACGAGGGCTCGCTTCGCTGGCTTCTGGATGATCCGGAACGCTTCGTCGAAGCCGTGCTGCCCTCGCACGACGGCGAGGCCGTCATGCTGATCGAGATCCGCAAGGCCCGGGTCACGGCCGCGCTGCTCGACATGGCGCGTGGGGAGGAGACGCCAGTCCGGGCCCCCTCCGGCAGCCTGATGCCGATCCAGGCTCTCCCGGGCGGCGACTGGGTCGGCTACCACTACAGCGCGACCCAGCCGACCGACATCGTCCGCTTCACGCCGCGCCGCGACGGTCCGGCGACCATGGTGAGCCTGTCGCGCGTGTGGGAGCGCACGACGCTTCCCCGCGGCGCATTCACCCCCGCCGAGGATTTCCGCTGGCCCTCGGTCGACGGGCTGGAGATCCAGGGCTGGCTCTATCGGGCGAGGCCGCCGGTGCGCGGCACCATCGTCTGGATCCACGGCGGCCCGACCTATCACAGCGAGGACGAAGTCAACACGGCGATCCAGTATCTGGCCGCGCGCGGCTTCAACGTGCTCGACCCGAACTACCGCGGCAGCACGGGAAACGGCGTCGGCTTCCGTGAGGCGATCAAGGACGACGGCTGGGGCGGCCGGGAGCAGGACGACATCCGCACCGGCATCGAGGCGTTGATCGGGGCAGGGGTCGCCCGGCCCGGCCGGATCGGCGTCTGCGGCGTTTCCTATGGCGGATATTCGTCCTGGTGCGCGATCACGCGCTGGCCGCGCGAGCTGGTCGCGGCCGCCGCCCCGATCTGCGGCATGACCGACCTCGCCGCGGATTACGAGGCGACGGAGCTGCCGCACGGCCGGCTGTACAGCGAGGAGATGATGGGCGCGTCGCCGCAGGACGCCGCGGAGCTCTATCGCCAGCGCTCGCCCATTCACCGCGTCGCGGACATCACGGGGCGACTGCTGATCGTCCATGGGCTGCGCGACCCGAACGTCACGCCCGTCAACACCGAGCTCGCCTGCGCGGCGCTGGACGCCGCCGGGATCGAGTACGAGCTGCTGACCTTCGACGACGAGGGGCACGGCATCTGGAAGCGGCGCAACCGGCAGGTGCTGTTCGAGCGCTTGGCGGATTTCTTCTCCCGCGCTCTGGCCGAGGCGGGTTAGTTAGTCCGGATCGAGATCACATCGCCGCGGCGAGCGCGTAGAGGCGGGCTTCGGTCAGGGCGAGCTCCCAGCCTTCCACCGACAGGGTCTCGCCGGACCGGTGCTCCGCCGCCACGCGGTCTCGCAGGCGGGCGCGCAGCTCGTGCTCCGGCATCTCCGCAATGACGGCGGGGTCGGCGTCCAGAGCCTGCGCGATGGCGAGCACCAGATGCTCTGCCCGCGTGCCGGCCGGCAGTGCCTGCAGCGCCGACCGGCCGACGGCCGCGGCGCCGTCGCGCGGCGCTGCGGCGGCGAGCCGCAGGGCGACGTCCCGGACATCGCCCCGGCGGATCCACCAGATGCCGGACAGGGACGCGGCGAGGGCGACCAGCGCCAGCAGGACGGGGCGGCGCGTCATCCCGTCCGCCGGCGCAGGTGATCGGCGAGGCGCAGCGCCAGCGCGACGATGGTGAGCGTCGGGTTCGCGGCGCCGCAGGTCGGGAAGACCGAGCTGCCGGCGACGTAGAGATTGGCCATGCCGTGCACGCGGCAGTCGGCATCGACCACCCCCTCGCGCGGATCGGCGCTCATGCGCGTCGTGCCCATGTGATGGTTGCCGCCCGTCAGCTCCGCCGGCCAGGCCTCGCCGGGGGGAAGCTCGATATGCATGCGCCCGAGCCCGGCCGCTGCGAAGGCGCCGCCGAGCGCCCGGAGATTGCGGACGAGGCTCGCCTTGTCCTCCGGCGCGAGCCGCCAGTCGAGTCGGGCGAGCGGGAGGCCGAGCGCGTCGCGGCGGTCGGAGAGGGTGACCCGGCTGTCCCGGTTCGGCCGCTGCTCGCCGGCGCCGCCGACACCGATCCGCGCGCCGAAGTCTCCGGACGGCGCGCCTCCTTCGTGCAGCAGGTCGAGCAGAGGTGCTGCGAGAGCGGGCGCCGTGGGCGGAATCGCGTCCCGGCTGGGATAGCGGGCCGCGATCCCTATGGTGAAGGTGGCGTTCTGGAGCCGCTCGCGCCGCTGGAGGTCTTCTGCCGGCATGAAGTTGCCGCGCAGGCCGATTCCGTCGGCCTCCTGCTCCTCGAGCGCGAGGGGCGAGATCCCCGATGCGTCGGGCGTCAGGATGCTGGCCATGCTGTAGACATGCGGGTGCTCCATGAAGCAGCGTCCGACCATGTCCTGCGCATTCCCGAGCCCGGCGGGCCGGATGCCGTTCGAGAGGAGCAGGAGGCGCGCGTTCTCGATGCCGCCGGCGGCCAGCACGCAGAGCTTCGCGGCGAGCGTGTGGCGCTTGCCGTCCAGCGTGGCGAGGCTGAGCCCGGTCACCTCGGCCGCATCGTCGGTGGTCCGGATCTCGACGACGTTCGCATTCAGCAGGACGAGGAGGTTGGATGCGCGCTCCAGCTCGCCGCGGTAGCGCGCGCCGAAGCGCGTGGGCGGGCTGAACTGGATGACCCTGCGGACGATTCCCGAGTCCGGAAGCCCGGATCCCTGGAGGCCGAGCCGCCCTTCCCAGTACGCCACGTCGTCATAGGCGAAGCGGCCGGCCTCGCAGATGCGGCTCGCCTCGGGGTAGTAGGCGTCGAGATCGGCGCGGCCGATCGGCCATCCGGAGAGCGGCACCCAGTCGCGCCGCTCGAAGTCGAGCGCGTCGAGCGGCCGGCACCACCCGCCCCAGTGATTCGTCGTGCCGCCGAAATAGCGCAGGCGGGTCGCCTCGACGGGGCCATAGGGCAACCCGACATTCTCCGCCCCGGCGAGAGCCTGGGTCCGATCGTCGGGCTCGAGGCCGCCGCTCTCCACCAGGCAGATCCGGAACGGCGCGCCGGCGAGGGCGCGCGCGATCGTGATCCCTGCCGCGCCCGCCCCGACGACGGCGAGGTCGGTCTCGAAGCGGCTGCCGTCGGGAGCCTGCCGGGCGTCCTGGATCATCCGTCCTCGGGCAGGACCATGACGCGCGCCAGCCTTGCCCGAGTCACATGTGCCGCCCATCCGTGACGGACGGCCGGCGATGCGAAACGCTCGTCCGGGCGATTGTGTTCACGCTTCGAGGGAAGCAGCGAGATATCGTCGTTCATGTGGCGGGACAGGCGCGGGGGCGAAGAGCGCGACTGATACCACTGTGGCCGGGCAGCGGGCAACGCTCGTGGCGGCAGGCCTGACCACCCTCCGAACGATCCGATCACGCGAAATTGAGCAGCGCCACGCATCCCCTCGCGCTGCGCGAGCGTAATCAGGTTGAGGCATGGGGCGGGGTGGCGCTGGTTGCGAGGACCGGAACGACCATGACCGATTCACTGGACATCCAGCGGGCGAACCAGCGCTTCATGCGGGGCGCCATGAGCATACCGCTCCTCTCCGCTGCGCGGGAGACCGCGCTCGCCCAGGCCTGGGCGGAGCAGGGCGACGAGGACGCGCTGCACGAGCTCGTCGCCAGCCATTTCCGCCTGGTGATCAGGCTCGCCGCGCAGTATGCGCGGCGCTACGGCCTGTCCTTCGCGGATCTGATGCAGGAGGGACATCTCGGCCTGATGCAGGCGGCGGGCCGCTTCGATGCCGAGCGTGGCGTCCGGTTCTCGACCTATGCCGTGTGGTGGGTCCGCGCAGCCATCCAGGATTTCGTTCTGCGCAACGCGTCCGTGGTGCGCATGGGCACGACCACCGCCGACAAGCGGCTGTTCTTCAACCTG
Source organism: Alphaproteobacteria bacterium (assembly GCA_036724615.1). GTDB lineage: Bacteria > Pseudomonadota > Alphaproteobacteria > Dongiales > Dongiaceae > DAIMFL01. The sequence goes on from DAIMFL010000032.1 coordinate 25,709, forward strand.
CGCCGCTTGCGGGCGCGCATGGCGAGCCTGAACGGCGCCGTCGGCGCGCCGGAGCGCGAGGCGATCGCCGCCGGGCTCGGCGTCGCGCCGGGCGCCGTCGACGACATGGAGGCGCGCCTCTCGGGTCCGGACCGGTCGATCGACGCGCCGATCGACGACGAGGGCGAGACCGAGTGGGGCGATATGCTGATCGACGAGCGGCCGTCTCCGGAGGCCGAGGTCGCGGAGCGCATGGAGCGGCAGACCCACCATCGCTGGATCAGCGACGCTCTGGAGCAGCTGCCGGCGCGCGAGGCGCTCATCGTGCGGCGCCGGCACCTGCGCGAGCGGGCGCAGACGCTCGAGGAGCTCGGCGCCGAGCTCGGCGTGAGCAAGGAGCGGGTGCGTCAGCTGGAGAAGCGGGCGATGGAACGGCTGCGCAAGCTCATCGCGCCCTGGAAGATGGCGACAGCGCCCGCCGAGTAGAGCATCTCCCGTTATGTCGGCGCAGCACCCCCTCACCCTTCCCTCTCCCCCTCCTTGAGGGGGAGAGGGTTGCGTAGGCTTGGCGAGGGACGTAGCCCGAGCCTAGCCGAAGCTGGGTGAGGGGGAGATGACTCGGTGTGAACGG
>DAIMFL010000033.1:0-25749 GCA_036724615.1 Alphaproteobacteria bacterium
CCGGTGTCGAGCCAGGCGAAGCCGCGGCCGAGCTGCTCGACCGTGAGCGTGCCCTTCTCCAGATAGCGGCGGTTCACGTCGGTGATCTCGAGCTCGCCGCGGGCGGAGGGCTTCAGCGACTTCGCGATCTCCACCACCTCCTCGTCGTAGAAGTAGAGGCCCGTCACCGCCCAGTTGGACTTCGGTTGCTTCGGCTTCTCCTCGATGCTGGTCGCCTTGCCGCCGCCGTCGAAGGCGACGACGCCGTAGCGCTCGGGATCGGCGACCTGGTAGCCGAACACCGTGGCCCCGTGGCTGCGGCGCGCCGCGGTCTGCAAGGTCTCGGTGAGCCCGTGGCCGAAGAAGATGTTGTCGCCGAGCACCAGCGCGGCCCGGTCGCCGGCCACGAAGCGCTCGCCGATGATGAAGGCCTGGGCGAGGCCCTCCGGCGCCGGCTGCACCGCGTAGTCGAGCCGCATGCCCCATTGCTCGCCGCCGCCGAGCAGGGCGCGGAACTGCGCCGCGTCGTCGGGCGTGGTGATGACGAGCACGTCCTTGATTCCCGCCAGCATCAGCGTCGAGAGCGGGTAGTAGATCATCGGCTTGTCGAAGACCGGCAGCAGCTGCTTGCTCACCACCCGCGTCGCCGGGTAGAGCCGCGTCCCCTTGCCGCCGGCCAGGATGATTCCCTTCATCTGACGTCACCCCCTTCGTTCTTCGCCTGGCAGAGCCGGGCGACGACCTGCCCGAGCGCGCCGCGCCAGTCGCAGGGCGCAATGCCGAACGCGGCGCCGATCCTGCCGCAGTCGAGCACGGAATTCGCCGGCCGGCGCGCCGGCGTCGGATACTCCGCCGTCGTGATCGGCACCAGCCGCGGCGGCGGCGCGCCGGTCGCCGCCTGCCGCGCGGCGAAGATGGCCCGGGCGAAGCCGAACCAGGTCACCGCCTCGCCGCCGGCATAGTGGTACGTGCCCCAGAGCCGCTCCATGCCGCCCTCGAGACTGCGCCGCGCCATGGCGGCGAGCGCGTCGGCGATGCCGTCCGCGGCGGTGGGCGAGCCGCGCTGGTCGTCGACGACGCGGATCTCCGCGCGCTCGCCGGCCAGGCGCAGCATGGTCTTCACGAAGTTGCCGCGATCCGCGCTGAACACCCAGGCGGTGCGCAGGATGATGTGCTCCGGGCAGGCCGCGCGCACGGCGTCTTCGCCGGCGGCCTTGCTGCGGCCATAGACGCTCGCCGGCGCGACCGGATCGTCCTCGACATAAGCCCCCTGCTTGCTGCCGTCGAAGACATAATCGGTGGAGATGTGGAAGAGCGCCGCGCCGGAGGCCCGGCAGGCGCGGGCGATCGCGCCGGCGCCCTCGGCGTTGACGGCGAAGGCGCGCTCCGGCTCGGACTCGGCCCTGTCGACGGCGGTATAGGCGGCGGCGTTCACCACGACGCGCGGCCGGCGCTGCGCGATCTCCCGCGCAACCTCCGCCTCTCTCGTGATGTCGAGCTCGTCCTGTCCGACGCCGTCGAAGCGCAGGCCGCCGCCGGGGGCGATGGCGCAGAGCGCGCGCCCGACCTGGCCGTTCCTGCCGATGACGAGGACGGTGGCATCCATGCGCGGGATATCCGGCCCCTCGCGTCCCGCCCTCAGCCCCGCCCGGCGGCCTTCGCCGGGCGCGCCGCCTGCCCGGTGCCGAGGCGGCGGCCGTCATAGCGCTCGGCGCGCAGCCGCTCCCACCACGCCCGGTTCGCCAGATACCACTCGACCGTCTTCCTGAGGCCGGTCTCGAAGGTCTCCCGCGGCTCCCAGCCCAGCGCGCGCCGGATCTTGGAGGCGTCGATCGCGTAGCGCAGGTCGTGGCCGGGCCGGTCGGTCACGAAGGTGATCAGGCTGCGGCGCGATCGCCCGTCGCCCGCGGGGGCGAGCGCGTCGACCGTGTCGCAGATCGCCTCCACCACCTCGATGTTCCGGCGCTCGTTCTTGCCGCCGATGTTGTAGCTCTCCCCGACCCGCCCGTTGATCAGCGCGCAATGGAGCGCCCGGGCGTGGTCGTCCACGTAGAGCCAGTCGCGCACATTGGCGCCCTGGCCGTAGACCGGCAGCTTCTCCCACAGGAGCGCGTTCACGATCATCAGCGGGATCAGCTTCTCGGGAAACTGGAAGGGCCCGTAGTTGTTCGAGCAGTTCGTGGTGATCACCGGCAGGCCATAGGTGTGATGCCAGGCGCGCACCAGGTGATCCGACCCCGCCTTGCTGGCGGAGTAGGGGGAGTTCGGCGCGTAGGGCGTCTCCTCGGTGAAGAGGCCGGTCTCCCCCAGCGAGCCGAACACCTCGTCGGTCGAGACGTGATGGAAGCGGAAGCGCGCGGCGCGCGCCGCCTCCAGCCCGCGCCAGTGGGCGAGGGCGGTCTCCAGCAGCACGTAGGTGCCGACCACGTTGGTCTCGATGAAGGCGGCCGGCGCATCGATCGCGCGGTCGACATGGGATTCGGCCGCCAGGTGGACGACCGCGTCCGGCGCATGCTCGGCGAAGATCCGGCGCATCGCCGCGGCGTCGCAGATATCCGCCCGCTCCAACCGGTAGCGCGGATCCTTCGCCACGGCGGCGAGCGCGTCCAGATTGGCGGCGTAGGTGAGCTTGTCGACGTTGACGATCCGCGCCGTCGTCTCCGCCATCAGGTGTCGGATCAGGGCGGAGCCGATGAAGCCGGCGCCGCCGGTCACCAGGATGGTCTCGGGGCTCTGCGTGCTGTCGGTCATGCGGCCGTCTATCCCGGATAGGTGAAGGGGCTGTCGAACTCCGCCCAGCCGGGCAGGGCGCGGTCCTTGTCCGACAGCAGGACGGAGCCGGCGGCGACCGGCCAGGCGATGCCGAGGGCGGGATCGTCCCAGCGGAGCCCGCGGTCGTGCTCGGGCGCGTAATGGCTCGTCACCTTGTAGATGACCTCGGTGTCCGGCTCCAGGGTGCAGAAGCCGTGGGCGAAGCCGACCGGGACCAGGAGCTGGCTCCAGGACTCGGCGCTGAGCTCGGCCGCGACATGCCGGCCATAGCTCGGCGAGCCGCGGCGCAGGTCGATCGCCACGTCCCAGATGCGGCCGCGCACCACCCGGACCAGCTTCGCCTGGGCCGCCGGTGGCGACTGGTAATGGAGGCCGCGCAGCGTGCCCGCGGGCCGCGACAGGGAGTGGTTGTCCTGGACGAAGTCGAGGTCGATCCCCGCCTCGCGGAAGCGCGCGCGGTTGTAGACCTCCGAGAAGAAGCCGCGCGCATCGCCGTGCTTGCTGGGCGTGATCAGCTTCACGTCGGGAATGGCGAGGGCGGCGACCTGCATGGCGCGTCCGATGCTAGCGTTCCGACTCCGACATTCGGTTCCTGCTCGGTGTCATGCCCGGACTTGATCCGGGCATCCATCGCGAAGCTGCACCATGGATTGCCGGGTCTCCGTCGACAAGCTCGGGATGAGGGCCCGGCAATGACGTGAGCAGGAATCAAACGTCAGAGTCAGAACACTAGGAACCCATGGTTAATTTAGCACTTAAGACCGGGCGGCGACGGGGAGCGTCAGCCGCGCGGCTTTGGCTGCGGAAGGTAAAAGGTATTTTCTTTGTACCACCGGAAATTGCCCTGTCGGAAGGGTTTACACGTGTCGGTATTTCGGGCGGCCCGGCGCCATCAGGATCATCCTAACTCGCTGGAATCGTTACAAACGGTGATGCTGGCATGCCCTTTGCTTCTCTCCTGGCGACGGGATCCTCGCATCCGGTTTCGAACGTCAGGAGAGACGAATGAAGCTCAAGACTCTAACGGCGGCACTGGCGCTGAGCGCCTTCGCCGTAGCTGGCGGGTCGCTCGCGGCCTCCGCCCAGCAGACGAATTTTAATGTTCTGGACGGGAGCGGCAACGTGATCGAGTCGGACGTCACGGCGTTCGACTGGGCCGAGTTCGGCAGCGGCGTGGCGCAAGGCGTTGGTCCGTTCGGCGCGAACTTGTCTGTTGGTCAGCAGTTCGACTTTCTGTATCAGTCGAACTTGGTGAACATGGACGGCGTTGTTCCGACCGGGATGGTTACCACCGCTAATGGCGGCGCTCTCGGTGGCTCCGCCTTTCAGTTTACGATCGTCGCCAGCATCCAGGAGGAGGTAACCGGCATCTTTCCCTCCGGTGGTGACAATGTAACTGCAACCTTCGGCGTGATCGGCGGTACCATTTCGATCTACTACGACGAAGCAGGTCTTTCCGGTGGTGGCACCCAGGCTAACAAACTCACTGGAGTTGGCTTCGACGACGGGAAGGAGATTGCCCGTTTCTCGCTGATGGATGGTATCTCCAACTTTACGGCCGATCTCGGAGACAGCGATGGCGCAGGTACTGCCCAGCTGGATTTCGAGCTCCTTGCTGTCGCAGACTTTGTGGATGAGTCTTTTCTTCAGGGCATCCTCGGCGCGATCATGAAGATGACCTTCGACTCGAACCTGAACTACCCGCCGGGAACGTCCGACACGGACAACTTCCACATCGGTGGCAGCGCGTTCTACCCAGACTACACGGTCGGCGGGGACGACATCGTCTTCAAGGTCGATGGGTCGAACACCTTTTCTACCAAGGTTCCGGAGCCGGCCACGCTCGGCCTGCTCGGCGCCGGTCTGGTGGGGGTCTGCTTCGCCCTCCGCCGCCGCTCTTCGGCGGCCGCCGCCTGATCTGACGGTCTGACCGTCCAGAGGATCCGTCCGGAGGGCCCGCGGGGAAACCCGCGGGCCCTCTTCCTATTCCGGCCGGAGACGGCGGCGACGGCGCTGCCGGCCGCTCACCGTCAGGAATCTTTACACCATAAATTTCTGAGCCTCGTCAGGGCCTTATCCCTGCCGGGCCACCCTCGGACCCGGTTCGGGCCCGGCTGGACCGAGTCGTGTCCCCACAGCCTCGCGGTCTACCTGTCGGCCCAGTTTACACTTCGCCTCGGCTGACCTCCTCCGGGGCGTCCGGCCCCGAGGGAACCCCTTGGAATTTTTACCATACCGGCGACTGGCATGATGCTTGCACCTCCTCTCGCAAAAGAGTGCGGAGAAGGGCAGTTCCAAAGGTGCGTTCTCTCTACCTCAGGAGGAACTGATGCGTTTCAGGTCGCTGATATCGGCTCTGGCAGTGGGCGCTCTCGCGAGCGTCGGCTGGTCGCTCGGAGCCGCCGCGCAGCAGACGAACATCAACGTCTTCGATGACGACGGCAACCTCATCCAGTCCGACGTCACCGCCTTCGACTGGGCGGAGTTCGGCAGCGGCGTCGCCAAGGACGTCGGCCCGTTCGGGACGCCCCTGGAGATCGGTCAGGACATCGAGTTCCTGTACCAGTCCAACCTCGTGAACATGGACGGCGTCGTGCCGGCCGGCCTCGTCACCACGGCGAATGGCGGCGGGCTCGGCGGCGGCTTCCAGTTCACCATCGTCGCCGAGCTGCAGGAAGAGGTCACGGGCTTCCTCCAGGTCGGGGACCAGCAGACGGCCACGTTCGGCCTGAACAGCGGCACCATCTCGATCTTCTACGACGATGGCGGGCTGTCCGGCACGCAGGCCGACCGGACGACCGGAACGGGCTTCGACGACGGCACCGAGATCGCCCGCTTCTCGCTGCTGGACGGCATCTCGAACTTCACGGCGGATACGGGTGACAACACCGGTGCCGGTACCGCCCAGCTCGATTTCCTGATCTCCGCCGCCCTCGACTTCGTCGATCCGGAGTTCCTCGAGGGCATCCTCGGCGCGATCATGGATCTGCACTTCGACTCCAACCTGAACTTCCCGCCGGGCACGTCCGAGACGACGGGCTTCCATCTCGGCGGCAGCGCCTTCTATCCGGACTACCTGGTGAACGGCGACGACATCGTGTTCAAGGTCGACGGGTCGAACACCTTCACGACCCAGGTCCCGGAGCCGGCCACGCTCGGCCTGCTCGGCGCCGGCCTGCTCGGTCTCTGCCTGGCGCTCCGTCGCCGGTCACAGACCGCAGCCTGAGCCTCAGAAGCGACTGGGGAAGGGAGCCGACTGGGCCCGGAGGCAGCCTCCGGGCCCATTTCCTTTGGTCGGGGCGAGGCGGGCGGTCGGCGCGAACCTCATCCTTCGACGGGCTCAGGATGAGGTTGGAATCTGACTTAACCAAACGCCTCATGCTGAGCCCGTCGAAGCATGAGGCTGTCGAACACCCGGCGAAGCTTCTAGCGCGGCCGGAACATGCGCCCGACCTCGCGGACGACCATGCGCGGCGGGGCGAGCCCGGCGAACAGGCGCTGCTTCCACAGCCCCTTGGCGCTGGCGACGAGGGGGGCGGCGCTCTCCAGCGCCGCCAGGGCGGCGGCCACGGCCTCGGCCGGATCGGCGCGCGCCTGCCCGATGCCGGAGGCATAGGCCCCGGCCTTCTCGTCGAACTCGCTCGCGGTCGGCCCCGGGATCAGCGTCTGCACCCGGACGCCCTTCTCCCGCCACTCCTCGTAGAGCGCCAGGCTGAAGCTCTGCAGGAAGGCCTTGGACGCGGCGTAGACCGCCATGTAGGGCACCGGCTGCAGGGCCGCCTGGGAGGAGACGTTGACGACGGCGCTGGAGGGGAAGCTCGCGAGATCCGCCATGAAGCGATGACAGAGCGCCACCGCGGCCTCGACGTTGAGGCGCAGGATCTCCCGGTAGCGGTCGAGCGGCGTCGCCTCGAACGGTCCCCAGCGCCCGGCCCCGGCATTGTTCACCAGGATGCGCAGCTTGATGCCGCCGGCCGAGAGAGCCTCGGCCACGCGGTCGACCGCATCCTCCCGTGCCAGATCCACGGGAATGACCAGCGTCTCGACGCCGTGATCGCGGGCGAGCTCGCCGGCCAGCGCCTCCAGCTCGGGCCGGCGGCGCGCCGCCAGGGCGCAGTTCACGCCCATCCGCGCCAGGCCCCTGGCGAACTCCCGCCCGATCCCCGATGAGGCGCCCGTGACGAGCGCCCAGTCTCCACGGAACGGCATCTGCGCTTCGGCGGCCTGATGAGCCAGCAGCCGGCGAACGGCCCGACTGAGCCGATCCGGGCCCGGCCGCCGCCCGGCAAGCTATGCCCGGTACGGTTTACGATCCGTTAACGAACGCGATCGCACCCATGTTTCCCTTGCGTTTTCGTATCCTGTAGGATACGGACTGCGCATACCGAACGTCATGATGACCGATGAATTCGCCGCCTGGCTCGCAGCCCTGCGGGATGATCGCGCGAAGGCCCGCATTGCTGCCAGGATTCAGCGCTTGGCCTTCGGCAATCCTGGCGACGTAAAGCCCGTCGGCGGCGGCATCGTGGAAATGCGTATCGACTATAGCCCCGGCTACCGGGTCGATTACGTGGCGCGGGGAAAGGTGCTTGTGGTGATCCTGTGCGGCGGCGACAAGTCCACACAGAAGCGGGATATCGCGCGGGCCAAGGCCATAGCGCTGGAACTGGAGTAAGGGACATGGCACAGAAAACACGGCAGTTCGATCCGGCCGAATATCTCACCAGCGATGAAGGCATTGCGGAATACATCAGCGCCGCGCTCGAAACCGAAGATGCGGCGTTCATTGCCGACGCGCTCGGCGTCGTGGCGCGCGCGAAGGGCATGTCTCAGATTGCCCGCGATGCAGGGCTAGGGCGCGAAAGCCTGTACAAGGCCCTGCGAAGCGACGGCAACCCGGAATTCTCGACGGTGCTGCGCGTGCTGCATGCGCTCGGGTTGAAACTGGCGACCGAACCTATCAGGCGATAAAGCTGCTCCGCTTTGCCGCGGGGCGGTCTGCCGCCTCTGTTTCCGTGTCATGACGTCAACAACTGGCGCGCCACCCGCAGTGCGTTGGCGGCGATGGTCAGGCTCGGATTGGTGCCGGCGCTCGACGGGAAGAACGAGCTGTCGACGACGTAGAGATTCTCGACGCCGTGCGCCCGGTTCCAGCGGTCCAGCACGCTGGTCGCCGGGTCGTCGCCGAATCGGCAGGTGCCGCAGGCATGGGCGATACGCTCGTTGTTCTCCGCCTGCTTCATGACGAAGGGCGAGAGATCGGCGAACAGCTTGCCGAGGATGCTCCTGAATTCCGCGATCCGGCGCTCATCGTGCGGCGAGATCCGATAGGTGACGTGGATCGCGCGGCTGCCGCCGTCCTCCGGGACCGACACGCGGTTCTCGGCATAGGGCAGGTCCTCGAGCAGGCTCGCCAGGATGATGCGGCCGGCGAGCTTCCCCGCGATGACGCGGCGGAGAATCGGGCTCGCCGCCCGCACCAGCGGGGCGAGCAGGGGGACCGGCCCGGCGCGGAGCTCGTCCGCCATGGCCGCCACGACGACCGACGCCGGCGGCAGATCGCCGAAGGACTGCACCGACCCGAACTTGCGCCCGTCGCGCAGGTAGAAGTCGTTGAACGCGATCTCCTTCACGTTCACGTCGGGCGGGCAGTCCGCGCCGGGCTTCAGCGCATAGAGATCGACGAAATGGCGCATCAGGTTGCGCCCGACCAGGCCGCTTTCGTTGGCGACGCCCTGCGGGTGGCGGGCGGCGCGCGACCGCAGCAGGATGGCCGGGCTGTTGAGCGCCCCGGCCGCCAGCACGACGACGTCGCCTTTGAAGACGAGCTGCTTGCCCTCGTGGATCGCCACGACCTCGGTCACGCGGCCGCCCTCCTCGGCGACCGACTGCACGTGGCAGCGGTCGAGCAGCGCGGCGCCGTGGCTCTCCAGCGCCGGGGCGAGGCAGATGCGCGCCGCATCGTTCTTGCAGGGCCTGGGGCACAGATAGCCCTGGCAGCCGCGGCAGCCCGCGACGAACTCGCAGGCCGCCGGCAGCCGGTAAGGCGTCAGCCCTCTCTCGGCGAGCCGTCGGGTGAGGGCGGCGTTGCCGGGGCTGGTGGGCGGCGGCGCGCGCAGGCCGGAGGCATACGGCTCGTCTCCGCGCAGCGGGTCGCGGGTGCCGCGCACGCCAAACAGCGCCTCGGCTTCCTCGTAATAGGGGACGAGATCGTCGTAGGAGATCGGCCAGGAGTCGGGCAGCGTCGACTCGCCGGCCTCGGGATAGTGGCGGCGCGGCGCGAAGTCCGCCGGGAAGAAGCGCTCGAGCGCCATGCCGTAGAGCGCGGTCGACCCGCCGGTGCCCGCGCCGATGAAGGGGATGAAGCTCCGCCGCCGCGGCTTCGAGACGTCGACGACCGGATCGACATAGCGCCCGGCCCGGGCCAGCAGATCGCGGTGGCTGTCATTGGGCGCTTCGGGCCGCGGAAACCACAGCTCCGCGTAACGCCCCTTGAGCGCCCCATCCTCCGACAGGCTCGACCGGCCGGCTTCCAGGAACAGCACGCTCGACCCGGCCCGCGCCAGCGCGTAGCCCAGCGTCGCGCCGCCCATGCCGGTGCCGACGATCACCGCGTCCCAGCGTCGTGCGGCGAGATCCGTCGCGCGGTACGGGCTAAAAGCGCCGGGACCGCGGCCATGAGGAAATGCGGGAAGATCCGGCGGTAGTCGTAGGCGGCGAGCTAGCCGGCGACCTCGCGCGCGCGGCTCGCCCGCCCGCCGTCGGACAGCATCCGCTCCACCTGCTCGCGCACCTCCGATGCCGCGGCCGGGCCGCCGCGGACCGTGACGCCCACGCCCGCCGCTTTCAGGTAATGCATGTTCAGGAACTGGTCGAGATTGCTCGGCATGCCGACCACGGGCACGCCGTAGCGCAGCGCCTGCATGCTGGTCGGCCCGCCGCCGTTGCACACCACCACGGCCGACCGCCGGGCGGCGTCGTCTCCCGGCAGATACTCCGCCACATGCACGTTCTTCGGCAGCGCCGGAAGATCGCACGGGCCGGCCGTCGCCGCGAGCACGGTGACCGGCAGCGCCGCCAGCGACTGGAGCAGGGCCGGCAGCCATCGCTTCGGGCCGGAGCTGCCGAGCGTGACGTAGACGATCGGGCGGTCCTCCCGGATCTCCGGCCACCAGGGCGGCGGCGCGATCTCCGGCTGCCAATGCACCGGCCCGATGAAGCGGTGGCTGTCCGGCTCGCCCTCCAGCGGGATGAGCTCCGGGATGTCGGCATAGAGCGTCACGTCCGCGTCGGTATAGGTGCGGCGCAGGTCGAAGCCGAGATCGGAGAGGCCCAGCCGGCGCCGGACCTTCGCCATCGGCCTGGTGTGATGGGCGAAGGCGATCGGCCGGACGAAGTTGAACAGCACCTGGCCGAGCCCGGGGCCGAGCACCCGCACGAAGGGCAGGTCGGGCACGACGTAGCGCGGGTCGGCATAGGGACTCCAGTAGGCATTGGTGATCGTCACATAGGGGACGCCCGCGAGCCTAGCGCTGGCGCCGAGCGAGATGCGGAAGTCGCCGACCACCACGTCGGGCCGGACCGCGTCGATGAGCCGGCGGTCCTCCTCCACGTAGCGGGCCAGCGTCTGCGCTGAATAGACCGGGCTGCCCTTGGCCAGGGCGTCGGTGAACTGCCGCGGCGGGATGGAATGGAGCGGGTGCCGGACGAAGGAGGTCTCCTTCACCAGGGCGGCATAGCTGTCCGACGAGGCCAGATGCACCTCGACGCGCGACGGGTCGAGGGACCGTGCGAGGCAGAGCGGACGGGCGACATGCGCCAGCGTGACCGCCTCCGCGAAGAAGAGCACGCGCGTCCTGTCCGACCCCATCAACGCCCCCAGGATGGGATTTGCACGGTCTGGAAACGGCCGGCCCGGAGGGCGTTCAGGGGAGCGCGAGTTTCGTTCAAGGCTGATTCGGGGATTCTCTTGTATTGCCGTTTCAGCGAGGTGCGCGTCCTAGTGCCACAACAAACTGGATCGTCATCGCCGGGCTTGACCCGGCGATCCACCCCTCCGCTCGCGTGAGCGTCGACATGGATGCGCGGGTCAAGCCCGCGCATGACAATCCTTCTTGAAGGGCCGATTCAAGAAACTCCCTCGGGTCTCCGTATCAGCGAATTGCGAGTCCGGGTACTAGCTCCCGCGCAATTCCTTCAACAGCTGCTCCGCCTGCTCCCGCTCCGGGAACGGACGCTCCTCGCCGATCGCCTTCTCCAGCACGGCGATGGCTTCGTTCTTGCGTCCGGCCTTGGACAGCGCGAGCGCCCAATGATAGCGCGTCTGCAGGTCGTCGCGGTTGAGCTCCGCGGCGCGCGCGAGCAGCGAGGCCGCGCGCTCCGCCTGGCCGCGGTCGAGCTCGATCATGCCCAGCGTGTCGAGCACGCGCGGGTTCTCCGGAGCGACGCCATAGGCGCGCTCGGCGAGCGGCAGGGCCTCGTCGAGCTTGCCTTCCTTCCAGTTGATCCAGGCGAGCTCGGTCAGGGCGAAGGGGTTGCTGGCGTTGCGCTCGAGGGCGCCTTCCAGGTTCTTCCGGGCTTCCTCCGTCCGGTCGAGGCTGACCAGATAGGTGTTCAGCGCGATGCGGGCGGGCAGGTCGTCGGGGCTGCGCGCCAGCCACTCCTGCAGCGTCGCCACCGCGGCGTCCTGCTCTCCGGCCATCCACTGCGCCGTGGCGAGCCCGGTGTTCACCCGACTCACATCGAGGCCCTGCTTGGCTTCCTTGAACGCGGCGACCGCTTCTTCCGGCTTGTTCTCCTGGAGCAGGATCCGGCCTTCGACCACCTTCGTCGCCGGATGGCCGGGCACCTGCGCGTTGAGCTGGGCCGCCACCTCGCGCGCCCGCTCGAGCTGGCCGGCGCTGAGCAGCAGGTCGGCCAGCGCGAGCTTGGCGCCGGCATTGCCGGGATCGAGCTCGGCCGAGCGCGCCATCGCCTCGATCGCGCCCTCGGTGTTGCCGAGCCGGGTCAGGGCTTCGGCGAGGCGGAACTGCGGCTCGCCGCGATCGGGCTCGACCGTCGTCCATTTCCGGAACGTCTCGGCGGCCTCGTCCACGCGGCCGTTCGCCAGCTGCGCGGTGCCGACGATGTTGAGCACGGCGGGGACGCCGTCATGCGCATCGAGGGCGGGCCGGCCGACCGCCAGGGCCTCCTGCGGCCGGTTCTCGAGCAGCAGCTTCTCGGCCAGCTGGATCCGCGGCTCCCACCGGTCGGGACTCGCCTCCACGGCCTTGCGCAGCCAGTCCTTCTGCGGCTCGGTGCGGCCCAGCGCCCCTTCGAGCTCCGCCAGGATCATCAGCGTGCGGTAGTGCTGGGGATGGTGCTCGACCACGGTGCGCAGCCGGCGCAGCGCCTCCTCCGGCCGGCCCTGGCGCAGCTCGAGCATGGCGAGATTGGTGCCGGCGTCCGTCGCGCCCGGCTCGATCTCCAGCGCCTTCTCGAAGGACTGCCGCGCCGCGGCCTCGTCGTTCTTGCCGAGATAGGCGGTGCCGGCGAGCACGTAGCCCGCGGTCGCCTCGGGCTCCTTCTCCTGCAGGCGCTTCGCCGCCTCGAGCGCCTCGTCGAAGCGCTTCTGCTGCAGATAGCCGATGATCAGCCCGCGCAGCACCTTGTCGATTACCGGGCTGTCCTCGAGCTCCGGATCGAGCTCCAGGGCCCGCTCGAGATCGCTGGTGCCGTCGCCGGTCGCGCCGAGCGCGATCTTGGTGAGGCCGAGCCGCGCCCGAAGCTGGGCATCCTCCGGCGACTGCACGACCGCCCGCTCAAGATAGCTGAGGCCGCTCTCCACGTCGCCGCGCAGGATCGAGGCCATCGAGGGCACGGCGAGGTAGGAGCTGTCCGGCGTGCCCTCCTCGATCCCGCTGTTCAGGGTGTCGAAGGCCTGCTCGTTCTGGCCGAGGCGCAGCTCCGTAGCCCCCAGAAGCTTCCGCGCCGCGCTGTCGCCGGGCACGCTCGCCAGATAGCGGGTGAGGGCGCTTCTCGCCTGCTCGTACTGGCCGAGCGCGTAGCTCGACGTGCCGGCGGCGAACAGCGCGCCCAGATTGTCGGGCTGGCTGGCGAGGACGTCGCGCGCATCCTGCTGCGCCACCTGGTAGTCCTTCGCCCGCAGCGCGACCACCGTGCGCAGCGCCTTGACCGAGACGCTCCCGCCGGTCTGCCGATCGAGCTCGTCGAGCGACTTGCGCGCCTCGTCGAACTGTCCGAGGCCGATCCTCGCGCGCGCCAGGCCGAGATGCGCCGACAGCCGGTTCGGCTCGAGCTCGACCAGGCGCGTGAAGGTGCGCTCGGCCTCCTCGACCTTCTCCTCGGCCAGCAGGGTCTCGCCGTAGATCTGGACGAGGTCCGGATCGTCCGGGAAGCGCTCGAGCCCCTCCTGGAGGTACCGCCCCGCGACGTCGAGCTTGCGCTCGTACAGCGCGACCCGCGCGTGGCCCATGTAGCTCTCCTGGACCGGCTCGATCCCGTGCGCCGCCGCGAAGGTGGTCTTCGCCTCGTCCAGCCGGCCGAGGCCGAACAGGGCCGCGCCGCGCAGCGCCAGCTGGCGCACGCCGATCGTCGTCTCCGGCTTGCCGAGCCCCTCGGTGGCGGCGACCACTTCCTCGTACTTCTCCTGCCGGACCTGCAGCTGGAGGATGGCGAGCTCGAGCTCCTCCGACGTGTCGCCGAGCTCGACCGCCCGCATCAGCTCCTTCTCGGCGCCGGCGAGATCGCCGGCCATCTGATAGGCCTCGCCCAACATGCGGCGCGCCTCGGCGTTGTTCGGCTCGGCCTGAACCGCGTTCTTGAGCTCGATGATGGAGGCGTTGAGATCCCCGGCTTCCAGGTGCTTCGCCGCGTCCGCCAGAAGCTGGTCGACATCGGGCTGGTCGTCGCAAGCCGAAAGCACGAGCGCCAAGCTCAGCCCTGCCATGACGGCACAGCGTCTCGCCATGCGTAGCATTATCGTGACCTCACCATCGGCCCGCCTGCCACGGGCATAGGATTTTGCGGAACGACGGGGTCGCCCCGTCGCCTTGCCGCACCGCAAGACCGGCACGGGACCGGCGACTCTACCATTCCGCCCGACCCCGTTCCAACCCGGGCCGGCCGTGACCGGGCGCACAGTCTGGCCTGCACGACGCCGCCGAAGCCCGCGAGCGACGCGCGAGCTTGGGATGCGCGCCGCAACCCAGGGGCCGCGTCCGAGCTCTCCGCAAAGTGGTATGTGTCTGTAACCTGTTGGAAAAGGGGCGAAAATCGGTTTGTTTTTGCGGGCTTGTCACAGATTTGCCTCCCCTCCGGAGGGCCTCGTCAATAGATGATTCACCATGGTTACCTAGCCTGAACTTCCGCAGGGCAGGGCCGGCCCGACCGTTCGGACCGGCGCGGATGGGGGGACACCCGACCGCTGCATTTGCGAATGACGGCTTTTCGCCAGGTGGATTCCGGGCACGCCCGAGGCTTGCCCGCCGCAAGGGGGTCTACTTTTACTTCTTCGACAAGGGGGACAGGGGACTTGGAGATCTTGGGAGAGACCGCTCTTCACCTTCCTGTGACGGCCGATTGCGACCTGCCGCACATCTCGACTCAGCCTTCCCGGACACGGTCCGGCCGTCGGCGCCTCATCGATCTCTACGAACGAGAGTACACGATTGTTCCAGCCGACCGGCCGGACAGGCGGCGCACCGCGCACGGGCTGCGCTACCAGGTCTACTGCATCGAGAACGCCTTCGAGGACGCCGCCACCCATCCGGACTGCCTGGAGGCCGACGAGTTCGACGGCCACGCCGTCCAGCATCTCCTGCAGCGCCGCAGCGACGGCGCGGCGATCGGCACGGTCCGCCTGATCCTGCCGGTCGATGACGGCCGGCCGGGCGGCCTGCTCGACTGCCTGCCGTTCAACCGGCTGGCCCGCCAGGTGGTGCCGCGGCTCGATCTCCTCCTGCCGCTGGACCGCATGGCCGAGGTGTCGCGGTTCTGCATCTCGAAGGAGCTGCGCCGCCGACGCGACGGCAGCCCAGCGGACGGGCAGGAGGCAAGGCAGGGGCTCGCGCTCGCGCGCTATGCCACGCTCGGGCTCATCCGCGGCCTGATCGGCGCGAGCATCGATCGCGGGATCACACATTGGTGCCTGGTGGTCGAGCCGGCGCTGCTGCGCTTCCTGAGCGGGCTCGGCTTCCATTTCGAGCCGCTCGGACCGGTGGTCGAGTATCACGGCGTCCGGCAGCCCTGCCACGCCGATCTGGCCACGCTGATCCAGGGCGTGCTTCGCGAGCGTCCGGAGGTGTGGGAGGTGATCACCGACGACGGTCGCCTGCTGCCGCCGCCGGGACCGGTCCAGGAGCGGTGTGCGCCGCGCAGCCGGCTGCGTTTCCACGCGCCGCTTCCCACCGGCAAGGTGGAGTTCGCCGCGGCCTGACGAGAGCGGGCGGCGCGCTCAGCCGCCCAGCTCGCTCAGCAGCGCCTCCGCCTTCTCGCGCTCGCTGAAGCTCGGGTGCTTCTCGAGGATCGAGGTCAGGATCTCCTGCGCCTGGTCCTTGAAATTGCCCTGTGCATAGGCGCGGGCGAGGTGATAGGCGACCTGCGGATTGTCCGGCAGCCCGTCGGCGGCGCGCCGGATCAGGCCGGTGGCGCGCTCCGTCTCGCCGAGGCCGAGCAGGACGACGCCGAGCGTATCCATCACGGCCGGATTGTTCGGCGCCAGCTCGTTGGCCCGCTCGGCCTCCGGACGCGCCGCCTCCAGCTCGCCGCGCTCGTAGAGCAGCCAGGCGAGCTCGTTCCGCGGCACCCAGAAATCAGGGGCGACGGCGATCACCTCGCGCAGGTTGGCGATCGCCGGTTCGGACTTCGCCTGCACCATGTAGTGCCGGTGCAGCTCCATCCGCGCCTGGGCGTCCTGCGGGTTGGCCGCGACCCATGTCTCCAGCGTCGAAATGGCGGCTGCATCGTCGCCGAGCGCCGCCTGGGCGCGCGCCACGGCGGCGGCGAGCAGACCGCTGTCCTGAACCTTGCGGGCGCGTTCGAACTGGTCGAGCGCCTTCGCGGCATCGCCCGTCGCGAGATAATAGTCGCCACGCAGCTGCTGCACCTCGACGGTTTCCGGGTAGAGCTGCTCGAGCTTCCAGATCACGCTCTCGGCCGCCGCCATGTCGCCGGCCTGCATCAGGACGCGCGCCAGATGCAGCTGCGCCAGGGCGTGGTTCGGGTCGGTCTCGACCGCCGCCTCCGCGCTGCTGCGCGCCTTGGCGAGGTCGCCGAGGGCCAGATAGGCCTGGGACAGCTCGAACTTCGGCTGGACCGCCTCCGGCGCCTCGCGCACCAGTCGTTCATAGGTCACGACGGCGTCGGCGATCTTGCCGGATTCCATCTGCGCCCGGGCGGTGACTTCGAGCGCCGCCGGATTGCCCGGCAGCTTCACCAGGACGGGCGCGGCGACGTCGATCGCCTTCTGCGGCTCGCGCAGATCGAAATACAGCCGGGCCAGGAAGATGCGGGTGTCGAGGGACTCGGGATGGGCCTCCACCGCCCGTTCGAGCCAGCGTCGGGTCTCCTCGCGCGCGCCGGTGCGCTCGGAGACCTGCGCCAGCAGCAGGAGCGTGCGCAGATCGTCCGGGTTGTGCTCGAGCGCTTCCGCGAGGATGCCCTTGGCGCTCTCCGGATCGTCCTCGCGCAGATGCAGGATCGCGAGATTGGCGCGGGCGTCGACCGCCGCCGGGTTGAGCGTCAGCGCCTCGCGGAAGGAGTCCTTCGCGGCGGCGGTGTCGCCGCGGCTGGCGAGGGCGACGCCTTGCATCACGGCGCCCGTCGCGTCGCCCGGATGGCGCGCCCGCCACTTCTCCACGGCCGCCAGGGCCTCGTCGAACTTGCTGTCGAGCAGGTAGCCCTGGATGAGCGCGATCTCGGCCCGGTCGTAGCGCGGGTCCTCCGCCAGGCTGGGATCGAGCCCGAGCGCCTGGTCGAGGTCCATCTGCCCCTGGGTGGGGGCGCCCGCGGCGATCCGCATCATGCCGAGCTGCGCCCGCAGCCGCGCGTCCTCGGGCGACTGCATGACCGCCTGCTCGAGATACTCCAGCCCGCTGGCGACGTCGCCGCTCAGCGTCGTGGCGGCGCCGAGGAGCGACAGGTACTCGGGGTCCGCGCCCTCGGGAATGTTGCCCAGCGTGCTGCGCGCGCCCTCCGGGTCGCCGAGCCGGACCTGCGTCGCCGCGAGCAGCTTCCGGCCGGCCGGATCGCCCGGCACCATCGCGACGTAGCGCACCAGCGCGCGATGCGCCTGCTCGTACTGTCCGAGCCCGTAGCTCGCCGCGCCGGCCACGTAGAGGGCGGGCGCGTTGTCGTCCGCCACGGCCCGGACAGCGTTGGCGTCGGTCTGCGCCGCGAGATAGTCCTTCGCCTGGAGGGCGGCGACGCCGCGCAGCAGGACGAGCGCGTAGCTGTTGGGAAACCGGTACAGCAGATCGTCGATCAGGATGCGCGCCTTGTCCGGCTGGTTCAGGGCGAGCTCGGTCCTGGCCAGGCCGACGGCGGCGGCCAGGTTGTCGGGGTCGTCCTCCTCCAGCTTCGCGAAGGCCGCCCGGGCCGCCTCGAAGTCGCGCGCCTGGAGCAGCTGCTCGGCCTTCAGCAGGGCGAGCGGCTCGCTGTCGGGGAACTTCGCGAGGCCGGCGTCGATATGCTGACCCGCCTTGGCGGGATCGCCCTGAAACAAGGCGAGCCGGCCGAGACCGTGATAGGCCGGCGCGACCGGGATCTCGGCGACGACGCGCTGCAGGGCCGCCTCGGCTTCCGCGAACTGGCCGAGGCCGAACAGGGCCTGGCCGCGGGCCGCGAGCAGCCCGGCGCTCACCTCGTCGGTGAGCGGCTGATCGGCGGCGACCTCGTCCAGCACCGGCTGGAATTCGCCGGCCAGCAGATGCGCCTCGGCCAGGAGCAGCCGCAGCCGGTCGTCGAACGGGCCGAGCTCGCGGGCGCGCTGCAGCTCCTTGATCGCGCCCTGGGCATCTCCGCTGCGCAGATAGGCCTCGCCGAGCAGCGCGCGCGCGTCGGCTCTTTCGGGATTCGCCTGCACGGCGTTCTTGAGCTCGATCACCGCGGCGGCGACATCGCCGGACTCGAGATACTCGCCCGCCCGGTCGATGAACTCCTGCTCGGACGCCTGGCCGGCGCCCGGTCCGGCGAGAAGGACCGCCACGCACAGGACGGCCCAAGAAATCCGCTTCACTGCTGCAAGCATGCTGAAACCCTGCGCTCCCCGCGGCGTCCGCCGCCCGCCTGCCAAGTCGTACGACGTTCGATGGACGACCGCCTCGACCACCAGGCCCGATTCGGCAGGCCTGCGGCTCCCCGTCGTCGTTCCTGGCCGCGCCCGCGGCCGTGCGACCGATGGTCGACGGAAGGACTTAACACATTATAAAAGAATGCCATCCGGCCGCAGCCACTGCCAGTTCAATCTGGGGACGTGGCGACGACGGGTCCACACTTGCCGGGCCGCACCGGCCGATGCCGCCCAGGACGGGGAGCCCATGATCCGTGAGACCATCGCCTTCGGTGTCGCCCTTCTGGGCCTAGCCGTGCCGGGCTGGGCGGAGACCCCCGGACCGGCCGAGCTTGCCGACCTGCCGCCCAACGAGTGGGTGGTCTTCCACGAGGACGAGTCCCTGGAGTGGCGCCGGCAGGGCCATGGCGGCGCGGCCTACGACAGCAAGAGAGGGACGCTGCTCCTGTTCGGATCGAACAGCCACGGCAGCGACTGGGACAACTCGGTCCACGAGTTCGACCCGGCGGCCAAGCGATGGACCACCCACTATCCGCCGGCCGACCCGTCGACCTATCGCGCCGATGCGACGGGCAAGCGCATCGCGGGGCCGGAGGGCCGGATCATGCCCTGGGCCATGCACACCTATGACAGCGTGCTCTACGACCCCAGGCTCGATGCGCTCGTCATGACCTCGGTATCGTCCCATACGAAGCCCAAGCATCCCGTTCCGGGGGCGACGGGAGACCCGGTCTGGATCTACGACCTGACCGATCGCGAATGGCGGATCTTCGACAGCGGCGGCGAGCGGGCGCCGACGGTCTTCGCCTCCGCCTCGGCCTATGACGCCGGGCGCGACACGCTGATGGTCTATGGCGGGAACGGCGGCGGCACGAGCGGGATGTTCGAGCTCGGCCCGGACCGGAAGCGGTGGCAGCGCGTGGCGCGAGCGCATCACGAGATTCACTTCAACATGGATTACGACGCGAGGAACGGCACGCTCGCGGTGTTCGGCGACTACGGCAACAGCAACAAGGTGTGGATCTACACGCCCCATCCGACGCCCGGCCGGAAGGGACGGTGGGAGGAGCGGGTGCCCGAGGGCGAGTGCCCGCGCGACCAGTCCTTCCCCGTGGCCTACGACAAGCGCGCCGGGCTGTTCCTGCTGATGCCGCGCGGCGTCACCTGCGTCTACGACCCGGATGCGAACCGCTACGCGATCCTGCCCGACGCGAAGATCCGGCCGGACGAGGAAGCCGAGGACATGAACTACAACATGGTCTATGACGAGCGGCACGACGTCTTCCTGCTCGTCACCGGGACCTGGCGGGCTCCCGCGCGGGTGTGGGCGCTGAGGCTCGATCCGGGCGCGCTGCAGGGGCCGTGACCGGCGACGTCGCCATGCCGGAGCCGGCCGGCCGGCGACCGGGCATGGCGCATTCCGCGGCTTGGCGTGGCCATGCGACGGCGTTTCTGCTCGCCGCGCTGCTGTACGCGATCCTGCTCGTCTATGCCAGCCTGATCCCCTTCGTGCTGCGGCCGCGCAGCCTCGAGACTGCCTGGGCGGAGTTCCTGGCCATACCGTTCCTGGAGCTCGGGCCGGAATCGCGGGCCGACTGGATCGCCAACCTGGTGGCCTATGCGCCGCTGGCCTTCCTGATCGCTGCCGCCCCGGGCGCCCGTGCGGCGGCGGCCGTGCGCAGCAGCGCGCTTCTCGCCGCCATCGTTCTTTGCCTGGCGCTCGCCGTCGTCGTCGAGTTCGCGCAGATCTTCTTCGCGCCGCGCACCGTGTCGCTCAACGACCTGCTGGCGGAGACGATCGGCACGGTGGCCGGCGCGCTGGCCGGCTGGGCGGCGGCGCCGCGCAGCGCGACTCTCCTTGCCGCACTGCGCCGCGGCGGGCGGCCGGCCTTGCGCGTGCTGGCGGGCGTGTACTGTCTCGCCTATCTCGCCCTGTCGCTGTTTCCCTACGACTTCGTCATCGCCGGCCACGAGCTTCAGCTGCGGCTCGCCTTCGTCTCCGATCGGCTCTGGTCGGTGCCGGGGGCCGAGCGCTCCGTGTTTCATGCGCTGGCGGTGCTCGGCTTGTCGGTCGTGGCGATGATGCCGGTGGGGGCGCTGGTCGCACGCACCGGCCGCGCGAACGGCGACGGGCTCGGCCGGGCGCTGGCCGCCGGGCTGCTGCTCGGCCTGCTGATCGAGGGATCGCAGGCGCTGCTGCTGAGCGGCGTCGGCGACGTGATCTCGATCCTGGCGCGCGGGCTGGGGGCCGTGCTCGGCGCCGTCGCGCTCACGATCCTGCGCCGGGCCGATCTGCCGCGGCTGCGCCGCCGGCTGCGGCCGCTCGCGCCTCTGGCCGTGCCGCCCTATCTCGTCCTGCTCGCCGCGGTCAACGACCTCCTGGCCGGCGGCTGGCTCGGCGCCGCCCAGGCCGCCTCGAAGCTCGGCGATCTCAGCTTCATGCCGTTCTACTACCACTACTACACCACCGAGGCGGTGGCCCTGGCCAGCGCCGCCAGCCGGTTCGCCATGTATCTGCCGGTCGGCGCCCTGCTCTGGCTGTGGCGGCGCCCAGGGGCGATCGGCGGCGGGCCGATCGCGGGCGGCGCCGCGACCGCGGCGCTCATCGCCGGCCTCGTCTCCGCGGTCTTCGAAGGCGCAAGGCTGTTCAAGCCCGATCTGCGGCCGGATCCGACCAACGTGCTGATCGCCGCGGCCGCGGCGGGGATCACCTACGCGGTGCTGGGATTCGGCTGGCGCTGGCTGACGCGGCCGGCTGCGGGTGGGGCGGCGGCCGGTTCTTCGCTTCGGCCCTGAAAGAGCCGATGATCACGGCAATCAGGATCGCCAGGACCGCGTCGGTGGTCTCTGCGGACCGGCCCGGCAGATAGATCTGGAGCAAGCTGGTCGTGAACAGCGCGGTCGCGACGAGAGCGGCAGCGAGCGGGAGCCGAAGGCCCGCCTGGCTCAGCAGCCAGATCAGGCTGCCATACAGGAAGAACTTCTCGAGAAAGGACATGGCGTTCACGCTCATCGCGCCATGCAGGAAGCTGCGGAACGGAATCCAGCCGAACTCGCCGGGGTACGCGTGGAAATGGAAGGGCTGCAGCCGCAGACTCAATACGTAGACGCCGAGCAGCAGGGCCGCCACGGCAACGCGCACCCGCATGCCCGCCGGGATGAGGAGGATCGCGAAGGCGACCCCGGCCCCGGCGATTTCCGCGACGCTCAGCGTCGTGCTGATGATCAGTATCCTGGCGAAGAGCACGGCCCCGACGAACAGCGGAAACAGGATCAGAAGGCGCCGGTATCCGACCGTCGCCGCGAGCAGGAACGCGACCGCCAGCCAGATCGCGCTGTACCGAAAGAGGTCATATGCCGTCAGGCTCGGAAAGAGGACGACCGGCTTCAGCGCGTCCCAGTATTTGTGCAGGTCGATCGTCGGCACGTACGGGTAGAGGCGGTACGCGAGCCAGGCGGCGAGGAGCAGGATGGGGACCGGGCTGGCCGAGACGCCGCGCAGCGACGGTCGCCTGAAATGGCTGCGCAGCAGGCGACCGCCGATCGCGCCGAGGGCAGCCCCGAGAGCATTGGCATAGATGTCGATCGCTGTGCTCTCGCGTCCGGCGACGTAGTACTGCATCAACTCGAGCGAGACGCTGAGAAGGGTGCCGGTTACGATGGCGAGGGAGACGCCGGCGGCGCTGCCGGTTTCGGGCCGGCCGGCCTGCACCAGGAAGAAGCCGAGGGGCAGGTAAAGAATGATGTTCGCCAGGAAATTGCCGCGACCGATCGGATCGGTCAGCGTGCCGAGCAGCGCGCGCACCGCTCCCAGGTCGTCCGGCGGGCGGGAGAACGCGAATGGATAGAGGGTGCCGCCGATGATGATCATGGCCATGACCGCGGCCACGGCGGCGAACATTCGATGAGATCGGGACCCCTGCATCGGGGCAATATGCCCCGGCGGCGCCTCCGATCTCAATCTCGGCGGCCAGGCGCGAACGACGCAGCTTCGTGATGACGGGCCGGACCGCCTTCGTGAGCCTGGCTTTCTCCGTTCTGTTCCGCGGCGCCTTGCTGCTGCTGGCCGCAGTGGCCGCATTCGGCGTGGCGCTCTATCCCCTTTTTCCGGTTTGGCTCGGGCTGGGACTCGCGGCCTATGCGGTCGTGCTCTGGTATCGGCCACAGCTCTGGCTCATCGTCGTGCCGGCTCTGCTGCCGAGCTTCGATCTGGCGCCCTGGAGCGGACGTTTCTTTTTTCATGAGGCCGATTTCCTCGTCCTCGTCACCGCCGCCGTCGTCTATCACCGGCAGCCGCCGCGCTCGGACGAGGCCTGGCTGCGCGGCGGGGCCGGAGTCCTCGTCCTCCTCCTCGTCCTGGTGCAGGCGATCGCCGCCGTCCGCGGGCTTCTGCCGTTCCCGCCGATCGGCGACAACGCCTTCAACAATCACTTCAGCGCGTACAATGCCCTGCGCATCGCCAAGGGACTGGCCTGGGCGGTGCTGCTCCTGCCGGCGCTCTCCGCCGCCTGCCGGCGCGATCTGTCCCGGGCCATGGCGCAGCTCGGCCTCGGCTTCGCGATCGGACTGGCGCTGGTGGTGCTGGTCAGCCTGCGCGAACGGCAGATCTTCACCGGCCTGTTCGATTTCGAGATCCCGTTCCGCGTGACCGCGACCTTCTCCAGCATGCATCTCGGCGGCGGATCGATCGGCGCCTTCCTGGTGATGTCGCTGCCGTTCCTGGCGCTTCCCTTCGTCATGCCGGCGAAGATTCTTCCGGCGCCGATGCTGCGCCGCGCCGGCGCGGCGATCCTGCTCGTCGCCGCGCTCTACGTCGTGGTCGTCACCTTCAACCGCGCCGCCTATCTCGGCGTGATCGCGGCCTTCCTGGCGCTTCTGCTCGCGCTGCCGGCCGCCGTCGCCCGCCGCGGCCGCTCTCGCCTCGCCATGACGGGTGCCCTGCTCGGCATCGGCGTCGTGGCGGCCGGGGTGAGCGGGCTCGCGCTGCCCGGCTCCTTCGCGGGGGACCGGATCGGCCGCATCGGCCGGGATCTCGACACGCGGCTGTGGGAATGGCGCGAGGGGCTGGCGCTCGCCGAGCCGGGTCTGTCCGGCCGGCTGTTCGGCACCGGGCTCGGCAGCTATCCGCGCAGTTTCCTGCTGCGCAACCGGGCCGGCCGCGTGCCGACGACCTTCGCCATCGCGCGGGAGGACGGCCGCACCTTCCTGCGCCTCGGCTCGGGCGAGAGCCTCTATTTCGGCCAGCGCGTCGAGCTCCGGCCGGATGCCGCCTATCGTCTGTCCGTCAGCCTTCGTGCCGAGGCGGCCGACGCGCGGCTCCTGGTGCCGATCTGCGAGAAGACGCTGCTCTATTCCTTCCGCTGCGAGTTTCTCGCCGTGAGCCCGCGCCAGCCCGGCGAATGGGAGGAGCATGCGATCGACCTGCCGCCGACCGGGATGGGCCGGCCGGCCGGCCTGTTCGGCTGGCTCACCGGGCGGCCAGTCGAGCTCGCGCTCAACAACCCGGTCCCGGGCACGACGGTCGAGATCGACGACGTGTCGCTGACGACGAAGACCGGCCCGTCGGCGGGGAGCGAGCTGCTCGTCAACGGCGGCTTCGAGGCCGGAACGGACCGCTGGTTCTACGCCGCGGACAACCTCGCCATCTGGCGGATCGAGAACATGTGGCTGATGACCCTGTTCGAGCAGGGCTGGTTCGGGCTCGTCGCCCTGGCGCTCGTCGTGGCGGCGGCGCTGCTCTCCCTGCTGCGCCGGATCGCCGGCGGGCTTCGCGCCGAGGCCGGCGCGGCGGCGGTGCTTCTCGCCAGCCTGGGCGGAGTCCTCGTGGTCGGGCTCGCCCACGGCCTGCTCGACGCGCCGCGGCTCGCCACGCTGTTCTATCTGCTGCTGTTCGCGGCGCTGTGTCTCGGCCGGCCGCCTGCGCTGCCGACGTCCCGGCCGCCATCCTCCCCGGCGCCGCCGCAAGCGGGCCGCTGACGGCTCAGCCGCGCCGCGCCCGCACCAGCCGCGCCATCGCCGTGATGCTGTCGAAATTGTCGCCGGTCAGGTCCTCCGGCTCGAAGCGGATGGCGA
This sequence comes from Alphaproteobacteria bacterium, assembly GCA_036724615.1. GTDB lineage: Bacteria > Pseudomonadota > Alphaproteobacteria > Dongiales > Dongiaceae > DAIMFL01. The sequence goes on from DAIMFL010000033.1 coordinate 24,113, forward strand.
AGCGCTCCTCCAGGAAGGCGACGATGTCGAGCACGGCGAGGGAGTCGATCAGCCCGCCGGCGATCAGGGACTGGTCCGGGCGCAGCCGCGCCGCGCCGCCGACGAGATCGGGCCGCGATAGCAGGAAATCGTGGATCGCGCGTTCGATCTCGGCGGGAGTCTGAGTGTCTGGCATGTCGGGCTTCCGGATTGGGCATCGGAATGCAGCATGGTCCGGCCCGGGCGTCAACACGGGCGGGTGGTGGCCGCGTTAACCTTTGCATAGCCTGGCCATTGGAGTATTCCAGCCCGCACGCCGAACGATACCGGTCGCTCTTCCATGAATGTGCTCGAAGTCGTCATCGGCCCGTATCCGGAGATCCGCGGCGGGGTCGACAAGATGGTGTCGCTGCTTATCGCCGGTCTGGCGCGGCGCGGCTGCGGTATCGTCGTGCTGGTGCCCGGAACTTGGGCGGTGACGAGGCTGCAAAGCCGGAAGGCCGGCGGCGTGACGGTCTACGAACGGCGGCTACGCCTGCCGCTGGAACAGGGGCCGAAGTGGCGCAGCCTTCTCGGCTGGCTGGGCGAGCTTCCGCGCACGCTGCTCGACCTGCGGCGGATCTGCCGGCGGCACGCCATCGACGTCGTCCACATCCATACCGCCACCAACTACGTCTACTGGTTCAGGCTGCTGCGGCTGATCGGCGGGCCGCCCTATGTCGTCACCTTCCATCGCGGCGACGTGGTGGATTTTCCAACGCGCCGCAAGCCCGACCAGGCGCTGATCCGCTGGGGGCTCGCCGGCGCGGCGTCGACGAACGCAGTCTCCCGCTGGCTGGCGGAGGAGGCTGAGCGCGTCTTCCCGGGTCTCTGCGCGCCGGTGCGCATCTATAACGGGATTCCGCCGGCCTCGCGCGGCGGGCTCCGGCCGGAGCCGGTCTCCGCAGCGCTCATGGCTGCACCGTATGTCGTGATGGTCGGCACGTTCGATCCGTACAAGGGCCATGACGTGGCGATCCGCGCCTGGGCGCTCCTCCCTTCGGACGCGCCGCATAAAGTCATAGTAGGCGCCGGCGAGCTGCGGCCGGGCAACGTGAAGCAGATAGCGGAGCAGGGCAGCGGGGGCCGGGGGCATCAGGCCGGCCAGCTGCCGAACGCGGAGGTGCAGCAGCTGGTCGCCGGCGCGATCGCGATGGTGTTCCCCTCGCGCAACGAGGGCTTCGGCTACGTGATCCTCGAGGCCGGGCTCGCGGCGACGCCGGTGATCTGCTCGCGCATCCCGCCCTTCGACGAGATCGTGGTCGACGGCGAGAGCGGGGTCCTGGTGGCGCCGGAGGACCCGGCCGCGCTGGCCGCCGCGGTGAGCCGGATCTCGCAGGACGAGACGCTGCGCCGAGGCATGGGAGAGGCGCTCCGCCGGACCGTGGAGACGCAGTTCTCCGACACCGGCATGGTGGAGGGCTATCTGGCCCTGTTCCGCCGCGTCGTCGAACGCTAGTACCGGAATCGCGATTCTCTGATACGGAGATCCACGGCAAACTTGGACCGGTTTCAGCAAGGGTTGTCATGCGCGGGCTTGACCCGCGCATCCATGTCGACGCTGCACGCCAGCGGAGGGATGGATCGCCGGGTCTCCCTCGACAAGCTCGGGATGAGGG